>DASVZD010000413.1:0-8796 GCA_036391815.1 Rhodocyclaceae bacterium | reverse complement strand
GCGGCAGCGCCACGACTTCCCCGTCGATGCGCAGCTCGCCGGTGCTGGCTTCCACCGCAAGGTCGAGCGCGCGCTCGCCGCTGGCCCGCTTGCCGAGCGCGGCCATCAGGCCGGCTACCGCCTTGCGCAGCACCAGCTTGTCCTGCGCGACGCGCACCGCGCGCACCTGCAGCGCCGCCTGCGCGCGCACCGGTCCGACCGGCGTCTCGGCCGGCAACTCATGGCGCATCAGGGAAGGCAGCAAGGCGAGCGAGTCCTGCGCCGTCGCATCGGGCTGCTCGAGCGCCGGCCGCGCCGGCTCAAGCTGGGCGGGCAGACCGGCCAACAGCGCATCCAGGCCAGCCCGCAGCCCGGGCAGGTCGCAGGCCAATCGCGGCGCCAGGCGCATCGCCTCGAGCATCGCAAACCAGCCGGCCGCGCGCTCCGCATCGCCGGTCGCCGCCAGCGTCTCGTCCAGTCCCTCGACGAAACTGCCGTAGCGCACCTGCGCCCACAGCAGCGCCGCCAGCGCCTGGTAGCGGCCGAGCGCGTCGGCAGCGGCGATGCTCTCCGGCAGATATACCGATTCGGTGTCGGTCCACGCGCCGCGGCTATCGGCCGGCGCGACGGACAGCGGGCGCCCGGAGAGCCCGCGCACGAAATGGGCGAGGCGAGTCTCGATCCCTTGGAGGCGCAGCGCATCGTCCGGCCGGGCGGCCCCCGCGATGTCGCGCAGCTTCGCCACCGCGGCCCGCATGCCCTTGTGGTCGTAGGCATCGAGCGCCGCGATCACCCAGCGCTCCGCGTCCGCCGGCGCCATCCGGCGCAGCGCCTCGGGCGCCAGTTCGATCGCCAGGTAGCCGATCTCGAGGTCGCTGCGCGCAGCCACCTTGCCCCAGTGCAGCGCGAAGTCCTGCTTGGGGCGCGGCAGCAGCGCCAGGGCGTCCATCAGCGGCTCGTAGCTGCGGCCGGTCGAGATGTCGAGGTAGAAGATGTCGTCGAGCCGCGCCTTGAGCTCGTCGAGGGTGAGCTTGGTTTCCGGGTCAGAAGACGGCACGGACAAGATCGTCCACCGCCGCGGCCATCTCGGCGTCGTCGCCGAGCGCGCGGGCGACGGCTGCCACGCAGGCCTCGCGTTCCGGCACGCCGGCCGCGATCAGGTGGCCCGCATGCACCAGCAGCCGCGTGCTGGCGCCCTCGTCGAGTCCCTGGCCCTTGAGGTTGCGCGTCAGTTCAGCAACGCGCACCAGCCGCGCTGCCGTGTCGCCGGCAATGCCGGTCTCGCGGGCGACGATCTCGGCTTCCGCCGCCGCCGGCGGATAGTCGAAGTCGATGGCGACGAAGCGCTGCCGGGTGCTCGGCTTGAGCTCCTTCAGCACGCTCTGGTAGCCGGGGTTGTAGGAGACGACCAGCATGAAGCCGTCGGCCGCGTGCACCATCTCGCCGCGCTTCTCGACCGGCAGCGCGCGGCGCGTGTCGGCCAGCGGATGGATGACGACCGTGGTCTCCTTGCGCGCCTCGACGATCTCGTCGAGGTAGCAGATGGCGCCGGCTCGCACGGCGGCCGTCAGCGGGCCGTCGAGCCATACCGTCTCGTCGCCCACCAGCAGGTAGCGCCCGACCAGATCGGCGGCGGAGAGGTCGTCGTGGCAGGCCACCGTCACCAGCGGCCGCTTGAGCTTCCACGCCATGTACTCGACGAAGCGCGTCTTGCCGCAGCCGGTCGGCCCCTTGAGCAGGGCCGGCAGGCGGCGTTGCCAGGCCGCCTCGAACAAGGCAACCTCATTGCCGCTGGAACGGTAGTAGGGCTCGTCCCCGATGGTTTCCAGCTGGGGAGCCAGCATGTGCGGCGTCGATTGCCGGTTCAAGGCGTACTCCGCGGATCAGCCCAGCGCGGCGAGCGCGGCGTCGTAATCCGGCTCGGTCTTGATCTCGGGAACCATCTGGCTGTAGATGACCTGGTCGTTCGCGTCGAGCACGACGACGGCGCGCGCCGCCACGCCCTTCAGCGGGCCGCTCTGGATCGCCACGCCGTAGCGCTGCAGGAACTCCGCGCCGCGCATGGTCGACAGCATCACCACGTTCTCCAGCCCGTCGGCGCCGCAGAAGCGGCTCTGCGCGAACGGCAGGTCGGCGGAGATGCACAGCACCGCGACGTTCGGCTTGTCGTTGGCCTGCTTGTTGAAGTGGCGCACCGAGGCCGCGCACACGGGCGTGTCGATGCTGGGGAAGATGTTGAGGACCTTGCGCTTGCCGGCGAAGTTCTTCAGGCCGACGTCGGCGAGGTCCTTGCCGACGAGACTGAAATCGGGAGCCTGCTGGCCCTTCTGCGGGAAGTTGCCGGCAACTTCGATCGGGTTGCCGCCGAGCGTGACCTTGTTCGACATGATTTTTCTCTCCGTTAGAAAAAACGCGCCATCTGTGCGGCGCGGACCCCGAGAATACCGGGCTTCGCGCCTTCCCGCTACCCTGTTGGCGTAGCGCTCTTTTCGGGCTGTTCGAGCCCGGCCAGCAGCGAGCACATGCGCTTCCAGTGCGACCCCTCCCAGAACACGCCGCCGCACACCGGGCAGGTGCTGAATGCCTCGTAGCGGCGCGCCACGCCGGGCGGTACGCGGTCGAGGACGGCGCCGCGGTCGACGGCATGAAGCGGCACGTTGCAGTTCAGGCACAGGCGCAGCGGGCGCAGGCTGCCGGCGAGGTCGAGCCGCCCGAATATCTCGCGCAACTGCTGCTCGGGCTTCATCGCGCGCACATAGCAGCCGTGGCTGACGTTGCGGCGCTTGAGCAGCTCGCGGTCGCGCGTCAGCACGATGCGGCCCTCGCGCTCGGCGATCTCGGCGATCTCGGCATCGTCGAAGCCGTTGTCGTAGAGCGTGTCGAAGCCCGCCATGCGCAGCAGCCGGGCCAGCCCGCCGAGGTGCGCGTCGGCGATGAAGCGGGTGACGCGCAGCGGGCGGTCGCGCACCCGCAGCAGCGGCGTCACGTCGATGCTCTCGAACTTCGGATAGACGGAGACCCGGTCGCCGTCGTGGAGCAGCCGGTCGAAGCCGACCGATTCGCCGTTGACCAGGATCAGCTCGACCTCCGTGTGCGGCACGCCGAGCGCCTCGATCATGTGCTTGGTGGTGGCCGCCCGGGCGCAGCGCGAGGCGAACTCGCGGCGCCGGTGCTGCGGGGCCAGGAAGTCGTTCAGTTCCTCGTAGAAGCGGAAGCTCGCGGTCGCCATGCCCTCCAGCATAGTCCTCAGGCCGGGAGGACCTCGAGCTGGTTGACGACCCGCTTGACGGCGAAGATGCACCAGGCATCCTGCTCGGCGCGCTCGCGCTCGCCTTCGCTCCATACCTGGCCCTTCAGGGTAACGACGCTGTCGCGTGCTCCGACGCCGATCTGGTCGGCATGCACGAACGGATCGGTTTCCAGCACCAGTTTCAACGCCTCGGCGATCTCCTCGTCGTTGTCGTCCTCGCCCGGCATGACGGCGAGCAGGTTGACCACATCGCGGCAGCCCCGCGCCCACCAGGCCAGCACGCCGGCCAGGCGCTTGTGCGACAGGCTCATGACATGCCCGGTCAGGCTCACCACCCCGTCGGCCACCGCCACCTCGATCTCGCCGCTGGCATCCATGCCCGGCTCCCGCAACGTTTCGTGGCGGTCCTTGACCAGCGCGTAGACGCCGCAGTTCTGGAAGTCGATGTCCCGCAGCAGCCAGCGGCAGACGGCGTCGCGCGTCTCGCCGTCGCCGACCGGCATGCCGGCACCCAGGCGCAGGCGGTCGACGATCGCCGCCTCCGCCCCGGCGGCTGCGGCGGCTGCGCCCACGGCGAGCTTCTTGGTTCGCACGTCGGGCACCTCGCCGTCCAGCACGATGGAACCGTCCGCCCAGTGCACGGCGATCGGGCCGTTCTGCATTTCAACGCCCGCTTCATGCTCGATCGCGGCTGCCACCTGCTTGAGAATCCCGTCCTGTCCCTGCATGGTTCGACCCTCCTGTGCGCCATTGCCCTTTGCTATGACCGGCGGGCCCCGGCGGGCGTTCCGGGCCCCGCCCAGCCTATCTCCGATGGGGTGTATCGCCGGGCGCCCTCCTATGCTCAAATTCGGGTTTCCGCGGGGATTGGGGCACCGGAGGGGAAGAAGCGGCCACAAGTGCCGACTTGGTGACATGAAGATAGCGGTCAGCGAACTCATCGTCAGGTTCATGGAACGCCTGGGCATCGGCCACGTCTTCGGCATGCCGGGCGCGCACATCCTGCCCGTCTACGATCATCTCCACGGTTCCCGGGTCGCCACCGTGCTGGTCAAGCACGAGCAGGGCGCGGCCTTCATGGCCTGCGGCTATGCGCGCGCCGCGGGGCGCATCGCGGCCTGCATCACCACCGCCGGCCCCGGCGCCACCAACCTCGTCACCGGCATCGCCAACGCCTACGCCGAGAAGCTGCCGGTCCTCGTCGTCACCGGCGAGACCTCGACCCACATCTTCGGCAGGGGCGGCCTGCAGGAAAGCTCCGGCGAGGGCGGCGCCATCGACCAGGCGTCGGTGTTCGGCGGCATCACCCGCTACCATCGGATCGTCGAGCGCACCGACTATCTTGCCCAGGTGCTCAAGCAGGCCGCCAAGATCCTGCTCTCGCCCAATCCCGGCCCGGTGCTGCTGAGCTTTCCCTTCAATGTCCAGAAGGAGCTGGTCGAGGAGGACATCCTCGACGACATCCGCTTCGCCCCCGACGCCCTGCCGGTCTGCAACCGCTTCGCGGCCAGCGCCGACATGGCGCAGATGATCCTCGACGCGCGGCGCCCGGTCATCGTCGCCGGGCACGGCTGTTTCCTGTCCGGCGCCCAGCAGCCGCTGCAGACGCTGATCGCCGAACAGCACATCCCGGTCGCCACCACGCTGAAGGCGAAGGGCCTGGTAGCCGAGGATTCGCCGCTGGCGCTCGGCTGCCTCGGCATCACCTCCGACGGCAAGGCCTTCCGCCACATCGCCGAGCATGCCGACCTGGTGATCTTCCTCGGCGCCGGCTTCAACGAGCGCACCAGCTATCTGTGGGACGCCCGGCTGCTCGAAGGCAAGCAGGTGATCCAGGTCGACCACGACGGCGAGCAGCTCGAGAAGGTGTTCGTCGCCGACCTGGCGATCCGCGGCGACGTCGCCGCCGTGCTGCGCGACGTGCTGGCGCACATCGGCGTGGAGCGGCGCACGGCGGACCTGCCCGCGCCGCAGGCGCCGGCCGAGATGCCCGCGCACTTCGCCGTGATCGCGCGCTTCCTCGACGGCGTCGTCGCCCGCTTCCCGCAGATCCAGATCTTCGACGACAACATCATCCTGGCGCAGACCTACCTCAAGGCCTCGCCCGCCCACCGCTACTTCCCGAACACCGGCATCTCCTCGCTCGGCCACGCCATCCCGGCGGCGCTGGGCGCGCGCTGCAGCGTCGACGCCCCGGCCTTCGCCATCCTCGGCGACGGCGGCTTCCAGATGTGCTGCATGGAGCTGATGACCGCCGTGAATTACCGGATTCCGCTCAACGTCGTGATGATCAACAACGGCACCCTGGGCCTGATCCGCAAGAACCAGTTCCAGTTCTACGGCGAGCGCTACATCGACTGCGACTTCGTCAATCCCGACTTCGCGCTGCTCGCCCGCTCCTTCGGCATCCGCCATTGGCGCCTCGAGGACCCGGCCGACGTCGACCGCCTGTTCGCCGACGCCGACCTGGCCGACGGCATCAACCTGATCGAAGTCGTCTGGGACAAGCATGTCTTCCCGGCCTACAAGTCGGAGCGCTGAAGCCGGCGCCGCGGCGCGTCACCGCTTCATCGTCGTCGTCCCCGTCGCCGACCGGCCGCAGCACCTGCGCGCCTGCCTCGACAGCCTGCTCGAGCTGCAGCGGCGCTTTCCCTACGGCCGCGAAATCTCGGTCCTGATCGCGGACGACAGCGACGATGCGGCACATGTCGCCGACAACCGCGCGCTGGCCGGGCACTACACGGCAATGGGCATTCCCTGCATCCATTTCGGCCCCGAGGAACAGTGGGACCTGCTCGCATCGCTCGGCGACGACCGCCGGGCGCTCGCCGGCGTCGTCGGCAATGCGACGCGCGAACGCTTCGGCCACAAGGGACAGGGCGCGATGCGCAACATCGCCTGCCTGAAGGTGGCGCGCATGCTCGCCGCGGCGCCCGGCGACGACGTGCTGATCTGGTCGGTCGACAGCGACCAGGAATTCCGGGTGAAGGTCGAGACCGAGCGCGGCGACGAGGAAGCGTATTGCGTCGACTTCTTCCACGCGCTCGACGACATCTTCAGCCGCAGCGACGCGCTGGTGCTTACCGGCAAGGTGGTCGGGGATCCGCCCGTGTCGCCGGCGGTGATGACCGGCAATTTCCTGGATGATGTGATCGCGTTCCTGCGGCGCATGTCGGCGCGCGTTCCCGATGCCGGCTGCTCGCATCACGCGGGCATCGGGCGACGCCAGGGCGAGGCCGCCTACCACGACATGGCCGATCTCTTCGGCTTCGGCAAGGCCGCGGCCTACGAGTACCGCTGCACGCTCGCCGGCGAGCATGCCGAAGCCGACTGCTTCGCGCACTTCGCCGCGCGCCTCGCCGGCTTCTTCCACGGCGAGCATCCGACGCGCGTCTCCTACTACGTGCCCGGCGACGCCCTCGCCTCGCTGCAGCCGGCCCGCACGGTCTATGCGGGCAACTACGTCGCCCGCCCCGAGGCTCTCGAGCACTTCCTCCCCTTCGCCGACCTGCGCTTGCGCATGTCCGGGCCGACGCTCGGCCGGCTGGTGCGCGCGCAGATCGGGCCGCGCTTCGTCTCGGCCAACCTGCCGATGCTGCACAACCGCACCGTCGCCGGCACCTCGCAAGCCGAGTTCCGACCGGGCATCGAAGTCGCCGCCGCAGTCGTCGACATGGGCGGCGAGTTCGAGCGGCAGTTCTACGGCGATGTGATGCTGTTCTCGATGGAGCGGCTGACCGCGCTCGGCTACCCGCAGCGGCAGCCCGACGACGGCGTACTCGGCGAAACGCTGGAAGCCGTCCGCGCGGAGATGCTCGATCGCTACAACGCGCGCCACGACTCGATCCGCGCCAAGCTGGCGGACGCGCGCGAATTGCTGGGCAATCCCGCGCAATGGTGGAACGGCGCGGCCCGGCATGCCGCCGCCGTCGCCGCGTTCTCCGCCTTCTTCGACAACGTCGCGCGCAATTTCGCGGAGGACGCGCCCGCCTGCCGGCGCATCAACGACGCCGGCGCCTGGGCCGGGTGGCACGGCAAGCTGTGTGCGGCGGTCGCTCGCTACCCGGCGGACTGCCGAACCTGGCGGCGCATCCTGAAGCCGGCGCCATGACGGGGCGCCTGCGCCATGCGCTGCATCGGCTGCGGCGCCCGTTGCGCTACGCGCTGCTCGATCGTCTGCTGCACGAGCAGCCGGCGAACCGCACGCAGGCGCTGCGCAGGCGCGAGGAAGACCTGCGCCGCATCGTGCAGTTCGCCGTCGCGAACACCGGCTACTACGCCGGGCGCTTTGCGGAGGCGGGCATCGATCCGGCGGGCTCTTGGTCGCTTGCCGACCTGCCGCTGCTGCGCAAGGACGATGTGAGACGGCATCTCGACGCCATGCGCGCGCACACGGCGGGCCCCGATGCCGCCATCGGCCACACCGGCGGTTCCACCGGCACGCCGCTGGCCTTCTGGTACGACGGATTCAAGCACGAGCTGATGCGCGCCGGCATGTGCCGCAGCTACATGGGCTCGGGCTGGCGGCCGGGCCAGAAGATCATGAACTTCTGGGGCGCGCGCCAGGACACCGTCGCCGGCGGCGTGTTCGGCACCGGCTGGGAGGATTTCATCGCGGCGGAGAGAACCGTCTCCGCCTACGAGTACACGGCGGCGCAGCTCGACGCCTGGGCCGCGGCCATACGCGACTACCGGCCGGTGCTGCTGCACGGCTACGCCTCCGTCCTCGCCGAACTGGCCCGGCATGTGCTCGCCAGAGGCATCGCGATGCCCAAGGGACTGCTCGGCGTCTACCCGACCGCGGAAGTGCTCGACGACAGCCAGCGCGAGGCCATGGAGCGCGCCTTTGGCTGCAAGGTATTCAACCAGTACGGCAGCCGCGAGATTCCCAACATCGCCTGCGAATGCCGGCACGGCAACATGCACGTCTTCAGCGACATGGTCTATCTCGAATCGCTGCCCGAAGGCGGCGAGGACCGGCTGATCGTCACCTCGCTCACCAACCGCCTGATGCCCTTCATCCGCTACGACATCGGCGATTCCGGCCGCCTGCTCGACGGCGAGTGCGGCTGCGGCTGGCCGTTCCCGCTGATGGAAATGGGCATGTGCCGCCAGAACGACCTGATCCGCACGCGCGACGGCAGGACCTTCCATCCGTCGTATTTCAATCGCCTGCTCTACGGGCTGACGCAAGTCGAGCAATACCAGTTCGTCCAGGAGGCGCCGCAGCGGATCGTGCTCAATGTCGTCTCTGCGGAACCGCTGGACGCGAGCATTCCCGGCAGCATACGCGATCACATCCGGCGCGATCTCGGACCCGAGGTGGACTTCCAATTGAACCGCGTCGCCGAGATTCCGCGCACGGCTTCGGGCAAGCACCGCTTCGTCATCAGCCGCTGCGATTCCACCGCGCGCTGACTGCGGCCATCGAACGCTGCGGAAGATCGTGAATCTATCGGTTGGGTGTTCGCAGGTCGGCGAACACGCGACGCGAACAAGGAGAAGCGATGAAGACAGCGTTGGTTACCGGAGCGAGCCGCGGCATCGGACGCGAAGTGGCGCTTACC
>DASVZD010000412.1:0-7649 GCA_036391815.1 Rhodocyclaceae bacterium | reverse complement strand
CATCGAGGTCTTGGCGCTCATCCTCAAACGTCCTGGTTGTCGGCTTCCGCCTGCTTGCGCAGGCATTCCTCGCGCCACCAGCAGTCCGGCTGGTTGCAGGTCTTCACCTCGGAGGTCGCGAAGCACGCGCGCTCCCCTTTGGCCTGCTGGATGCGCCGGATCAACTGCGTCTCCCCCCCGCCGTCGTCGAAGACGAGGTACTGCTTCGCAATCTCCGAAAGGCGGCTCTTCTTCATGAAGCTACCGGCTGTCCTGCGCTGTTGCCGAGAGCCTCGCATCATCCGCGCGCCGCGAGCTTTTCGAAGGGTGCAAGCCCCCGCCGCCGATAGGCAAAAATACCCCTCGCGGCATGTCGCACGCGCGGCCGGTTGATGACAGAATGGCGCGCATCAAGCCAAGGAGCCTTCCCCATGCAGCGCCCGCTTCCTGCCGCCCAGCCGCCATCGCCGTCCCTTCGGGAAGCGAAGCGATGAGAGCGCCGGAAACCGGCATCGTCTATGTCGTCGACGACGACCCGCTGGTGCTGGAGCTGCTGCGCGACCTCGTCGCGACCATCGGCGTGCGCAGCCAGGAGTTCTCGTCGGCGGCCGACTTCCTGGCCGCCTTCTCGCCGCGGCCGTACGCCTGCCTGGTGTGCGACCTGCGCATGCCGGGCATCGACGGCCTCACGCTGCAGCGCGAACTGGGCGGCATCCGCCATGCGCCGCCGCTCATCTTCCTGACCGGCTTCGCCGAGGTCTCGGTGGCCGTGGAGGCGATGCGCCGCGGCGCCTTCGACTTCGTGGAGAAGCCCTTCAGCCCGCAGGCCCTGCTGGCGAAGATCCAGGCGGCGCTGGAGCTCAGCCGCCGGCTCCACGCGGAGCGCCTGGCGCAGGAGACCGCGGAGGCGCGCCTGGCGCTGCTGACGCCGAAGGAACGATGCGTGCTCGGCCATGTCGTCGAGGGCAAGTCGAGCCGCGAGATATCGGCGCTGCTCGGCATCAGCGTCCGCACGGTCGAGCACCACCGCGACCACATCATGCAGAAGCTCCACGTCGGCTCGACCGTGGAGCTGGTGCGGCTCTGCCTCTAGCCGCCCGCTGGCGGCAGGTATTGCGCGACCATGTCGCACAGCACCCGCGAGGGCACCGGCTTCCTCAGCAGGCGGCGGATGCCCAGCTCGCGCGCCGCGCTCTCGTCCATCGCCGTGCTGTAGCCGGTGCTCAGCACCACCGGCAGTTCCGGGCGCAGCGCCAGCATCGCCCGCGCCAGCTCGGCGCCGGTCATGTCGGGCATGATCTGGTCGGTGATGACGAGGTCGACGTCCTGCGGCGCCCGCTGGAACAGCCGCCATGCCTCGGTCGAGCTGGAGAAGGCCGCGACCTGGCAGCCGATGCCTTCCAGCAGCGTCGCCATGAATTCGAGGATGTCGGGCTCGTCGTCCACCAGCAGCACCCGGCCCGCCACCCGCTCGCTGCCGGGCGGGTAGGCCTCGCGCGGCCGCGACGGCTGCGCGGCGCCGGGGCGGAACGGCAGGAACACGCGGAACTCGCTGCCGGCGCCCGGCTGCGTGCGCACCGCGACGTGGCCGTTGGCCGAGTGCACGATGCCGTGCAGCACCGACAGCCCGAGGCCGCTGCCGCGCCCCACCTCCTTGGTGGAGAAGAACGGATCGAAGATCTTCGGCAGGTGCTGCGGCGGGATGCCGGTTCCGGTGTCCGACACCGCCACCACCAGGTAGTCGCCGTCGAAGGGCCGATGGCAGGAGGCGCAGGTCTCGGCATGCTCGATGCGGACGCGCTCGGCGCGGATTTCGATGGCCCCCTTGGCGCCGATGGCGTCCTTCGCGTTGACGCCGAGGTTCATCAGTATCTGGTGCAGCTGCACCGGGCTGATCAGCGCGTCGGGCAGGTCGTCTGCGATGGCGCTTCCGATCGAGATGGTCGCCGGCAGGGTGGAGCGCAGCAGCGCCTTCACCTCCTTGGCGATCGGCGCGATGCGGCTGGTTTCGTCGCCCGGGCCGCGCGTATGGCTGAACGTCAGCAGCTGGGCGACGAGGTCGCGCGCGCGCGCCGCCGCCTCGACGATGCGCTGCAGGTAGCGCGGCAAGGCAGGATCCTGCGCCGCCGCGGGCGACAGCTGCGCCAGTTCGGCGAAGCCGAAGATGGCGGTCAGGATGTTGTTGAAGTCGTGCGCGATGCCGCCGGTCAGGTGCCCGATCACCTCCATCTTCTGCGCCTGGCGCAGCTGCTCCTCGAGCACCTGCTGCTCGCGCTCGTTGCGGCGCCGCTCGGTGATGTCGCGGCGCACCGTGAGGATGCCGTAGACCTCCCCCGCTGGGTCGCGCAGCGGCCCCTTGAACATGTCGAACACCCGCACCTCGCCCTGCCGCGACACCAGCTCGTCGTGCTCCTCGCGCACGGTGCCGCCTGCCATGGCCCGTTCGTCGAGCGCGTGGATGCGCGCGACCTGCGCCTCGACGTCGCCCGACAGGTGCTCCCTGAGGACATCGCCGTCGAGCCGCCCGATCAGGTCCTCGGGCGTGCAGCCCACCGCACGGGCGAAGGCGTCGTTGGCGAGGATGAAGCGGCTCTGCCGGTCCTTCACGTAGATCCAGTCCGGCGTGGAATCGATCACCCGCTGCAGCAGTTCCTTGGAGGCCTTGATTGCCTCCTGGGTGCGCACGCGCTCGGTAACGTCGGCCTTGATCGCCAGGTAGTGCGTCACCTCGCCCGCGGCGTTGCGCAGCGGCGAGACGATCGCGCGCTCGGTGTATTCGATGCCGTCCTTGCGCCGGTTGTGGAACTCGCCGGTCCACGTGCGCCCCTCGCGCAGCGCCGCCCATAGCGAGGTGTAGGTCGCGCCCGGCGTGCGGCCCGACTGCAGCATGCTCGGCTTGCGGCCGATGGCCTCCTCCCGGTCGTAGCCGGTGACCCAGGCGAACGCCGGGTTGACGTACTCGATGCGGCCCTCGAGGTCGGTGATGACGACGCTTTCCGGGCTCTGCTCGACCGCCTGCGAGAGCTTCTGGACTTCCTCCCGCGCCTGCCGGCTCGCGGTCACGTCCTCGCTCGAGATGATGATGCCGCCGACGCTGCCGTCCTCCGCCAGCCACGGCAGCGCAGTCCAGCGCAGCCAGCGCCGTTCGCCGTCGCGCATCCATTCGTCCTCGTCGCTGCCGGCCGCAGTGCCGCCGAGGGCCTCGCGATGAACGCGCCGCCAGCGTTCCGGCAGGTCGGGATGCACCTCGTAGTGGTTGCGCCCCACCAGGTCGGCCCCGCGCTGGCCGTGGTCCGCCAGCCAGCGGTCGCTGACGGCCAGGTAGTTCATGTCGCGGTCGAACATCGCGATCCCGAGCGGCGCGCACTTGATGAAGGTCATCAGCTGCGCCTGCGAGCGCCGCAGCGTCTCGCCGATGCCGCGCAGCGTCGCTTCGCGCTCGCGCAGCGCCTGCTCGGCGCGCTTGCGCTCGGTGACGTCGGCCAGCATGCCCATGAAGTAGCGGCGGCCGCCCAGCTCGACCACTTCGCCCGAGGCCAGCAGGTGGCCGATCTCGCCGCTGCGCCGGCGGCAGGTCACCTCGAAGTTCCTGACGCGGCCCTGCTCGACCAGCCGCACCATCATCTGCGCGCGCTCCTCGACCACCGGCCACATGCCGAGCTCGAGCGAGGTCCGCCCGATCACCTGCTCGCGCTGGTAGCCGAAGATCTCCAGGAAGGCGTCGTTGACCTCGACGAACGGACCGCTCTCGAACACGCTGATGCCGATGCCGATCGGGCTGCAGCGGAAGAAGGTGGCGAAGCGCAGCTGGCTCTCGCGCAGTTCGTCCTCGACGGACTTGCGCGCGCTGATGTCGCGCGAGATGCCGAACAGCCCGCGCAGCATGCCCTTGCGGTCGCGCAGCGGCCCCTTGGTGATCGACAGCGTCAGCGGGCCGCGCGCATTCTTCAGCGTCTGCTCGTAGGTGGCGACGCTGTCGGTCGCCAGCACCTGCTTGTCCTGGCGCAGCCATTCGCCGTAGATCTCGGGCGGAAACGCCTCCTCGTCGGTGCGTCCGATCACCTCCTCGGCACGCTTGCCGGTGATGGCGGCGGCGCCCCGATTGAACAGCACGTAGCGGCCGTCGTTGTCCTTGGCGACGATGGCGTCGGGCGAGCTGTCGGCGATGGCCTCGAGCAGCAGCAGCGCGCGCAGCTTGTCGCGCTCCGCCGCTCCGAGCGTCGCCTCGCGCGCCGCCACCGCCCGCGCGTAGCGCCTCACCAGCACGGCGAGCAGGAGCGAGGTGACGGCGACGAAGGCCCAGCCCTTCAGCGTGTTGGCCAGCCCGAGGTAGCCGGAACCGGCGAACAAGGCTTCCGCCAGCCGGTCGGACACCAGGATCCAGGCGCAGGCGACGACGGCGTATGGCAGGACGACCCAGCGCAGCGCCAGGGGCAGGCGGGGGTCTCGGTTCCCGACGGGTTCGCGATCGGGTGGGGGGGCAGGCATGCGGAAGGCCTTCTGCTGAGCCGGTGCGGCCCGCCGATTATCAACCAAATCCGCTCGGCGCAACCGCCGTCGGGTGCGCGCCGCGGGGCGAGCTACTTGGCGGCGCCGGCCGCGTCCACCATTTCCGCGATGCGCGACGCCGCGACATCGGGCGACAGGTCGTGCGCGAGACGGGCGACGAACTCGCCGTCGGGACCCACGACGAACATCCCCGCGGTGTGGTCGATGCTGTAGCTGTCCGGCTTGGCGCCGGGCGCCAGGTACTTGCGGTAGGTGACCTTGTAGTGGTCGGCGGCCGCCTTCACCAGTTCAGGCGTCCCCGTCAGCCCGATGATGCGCGGATCGAAATAGGCGGTGTACTTGGCCAGCACCGCCTTGGTGTCGCGCTCGGGGTCGACGGAGATGAAGATCGGCTGCACGCGGTCGGCGCGCGGGCCGAGCTTGCGCATGATCTGCGCCATCGCCGCCAGCGTCGTCGGGCAGACGTCGGGGCAGAACGTGTAGCCGAAGCTGATGAGCTGGAAGCGCCCGGGGAAGTCCTCGTTGGTGATCGCCCTGCCCCGGGTGTCGACCAGCAGGTAGCGCGAGATGATCTCCTGCGGCTGTCCGGCCGGCGCCTCGCCGGCCCTGGCGGGTGCCGCGGCGATCGCCAGGGCGGCGACGACCGCCGCCAGGAAGAGACGGAATGCCATCATGGCGCCGGCGGCAGCTGCCGCCCCAGTTCCGCGGCGACCACATCGATGCGCTGGACCAGTTCGCTTCCCGCCGGACAGGCTGCTGCCCTCACCTGGTCGGCGAAGCCGCGCTGAGTCGCCTGCTCGTAGACCGTGCCGTAGCCGGAAGTGCGCGGCGCATGCCTGAGCATCAGTTCCTTGGCGCGCGCGGCGGCGGCCGCTTCGCTGCAGGCCAGTGCCTGCCCGTTGAGGCGCCCGAGCGTCTCGATCGCCGCCATGCCCGGCGGCGGCGCGTCGGCGGCACCGGCGCCGGCGGCGGCCAGCGCGAGAAGGAGGGGCAGGCTTCGTAGCTTCATGTCGGCAGTTCCTGGCAACGGGTTAGGAGAGCGCGAGCGCCGCGGCCATGGCGAGCCCCTGCGCCAGCGCGGCGAGGATGGTCAGCTTGATGGCGGGCGCCAGTTGGGCGGGACGCTCGGCAAAACGCCACAGCTGGCGCGCCGCGGCGAGGCTCAGTCCCAGCGCCAGCAACGACGCGGCGGCCGTCTTCGGCAGGGCGCCGCCGGCGATGCAAGCCGCCGTCCACAGGCCCGAGAGCGCGACGAGGACGGCGTAGCCCCAGCGCGCCCGCTGCGGGCCGAGGCGGACCACCAGCGTCCGCTTGCCGGCCTTGGCGTCCGCGCGCGCGTCGGGAAACTGGTTGATGTAGAGCAGGTTGGCGACCAGCAGGGCGAAGCCGACGCCGGCGGCCAGCGGCGCGAAGGCGAAGCCGCGGCGCTGCACGAAATCGGTGCCGACCACGATCAGCACCCAGCCCGCGGTCACCGAGAACTCGCCGAGGCCGCGGCTGACGGCATGGAGCGGCGGCGCCGAATAGGCCCAGCCGACGATCAGGCCGCACAGGCCGATGAGGATCAGGCCCGGCGCGCTGTGCAGCGTCAGCCACAGCCCGGCAGGGATCACCGACGCCAGCAGCGCATAGCCGAAGGCGCCGGTCGCGCCCTCCGAGATCACGTCGTTCTGGATGAAGCGGCTGCCGCCGGTGAACGGAAAGATGCGGTCGAGGTTGGCGGCATCGGTGCCGTTGCGCGCGTCGAAATAGTCGTTGAGCACGTTCACCCCGGCATGCGCGACCAGCGCGAAGAACATGGTCAGCGTGGCCGTCATCGCGTCGAGCCGCGCCCCGGCGCTGGCGGCGCTCGCCAGGCCGATCAGGCAGCCGACGAAGGTGACGCTGAGGAAGGCCGGCCGCGTGGCGGCGAAGTAGCGCAGCAGCGGATTCGGCAGGGCGGCAAGGGTCGGTTCCGGCGGTACGCTCATCGTCAGCTCCTCAGTGGTGGAAGACGGGCTTACGGCAGGTCGCCGCGGCGGAACACTTCATAGCCGGCGGCAGCACTGAGTAAACCCAGCACCGCAGGATAAACGAGTGCGAAGATCTTGTAGCCGGCAACGCCGAAGGTGTCGAGAATCACGTAGGCGGACGGACCCAGCACGATCAGCTGCGGGTCGAACAGCGCCAGCGCCGCCGTGCGGAACACCTGCAGCGGGTTCGCGAGCGCGATGCCGACGGCCACCTCGGGCGCCACGCGGCCCTGGATGATGAGGCCGAGCAGGATCAGGTCGAGGAACAGCAGCAGCCCCAGCCAGACGACGAAGGCGGCCCCCTGCGCCATGTCGGTGCTGCGCGCGATGGCGGAGATCAGCATGCCCATGCCGAGGAAGCACATCGACATCGAGGCGAGCAGCGCCGTGTAGTAGGCGAACATGCTCCACGGCACTTCGATGCCCATGATCACCGCGGTCACCACCGCGCCGACCATGGCCAGGAACACCGGCGCGAAGATCAGCAGGTAGCGGCCGACCAGCTTGCCCCAGAACCACGCGACCAGCGACACCGGCAGCGACAGCAGGTACTCGAAGACGCCCGCCTCGCGGTCGCCGGCGACCGAGCGCACGGTGGTGATCAGCACGAAGATCGGCAGGATCGCCATGGTGAGCTGGATGTAGGTCACCAGCAGGCGCGACAGGCCGATGAAGCCGAGCACGCGCGATTCCGTCAGGCCGAAGACGAACAGCAGCGCGACCACGCCGCCGAACACCAGGGTGTAGATGTGGAACCAGCGGGCGCGCAGGGTTTCGGAGATGTCTAGCTTGGCGGTCAGCCAGAGTTGGTTCATTTCGGTTGCTCCAGATTGCTTGCTTCTTCGTCTAACCGCCGAGGGCGACGGGGGGGCGCCGACGCTTCGTGTCCCCCGGCGCCGAAAATCGAGAGGCCGGCGCCTCCTCCTTTACCTACGCGTCGACGCCCCCCCGCCACCCTCGGCTTGGCACCGCAGGTAATTCGCCGGGCCGATGGGGTGCCCCGCTGCGCGGAGGTAAAGGAGGAGGCGGACGCCTTATCGATCTTGTCCGCCGGGGGACACGCCGCGCGGCGGGGCACCCCGTCGGCCCGAGCGCGCACAATAGAACTAATGCTCCAACCCACGATGCCAGCGCAACAGGTGGTTGTTC
>DASVZD010000411.1:0-8218 GCA_036391815.1 Rhodocyclaceae bacterium | reverse complement strand
TCGGCATCGCCGCGGCGGCCGGTGTCGAGCGCCTGTCCGGTGCCGAGTGCGACGACCTTGATCTTGATGCCGGTCTTCGCCTCGAATTTCGGCAGGATGAAGCCGAACAGGCCCGACTGGTCCGTGGACGTGGTCGACGCCAATACGATCGACTCCTCGGCGAAGGCGCCCGCGGCGCCAAGCGACAAGGACAGGGCAAGCAGCAACCGGCGCATCAGCTTCATCGTATTTCTCCTTCTCGTTGTTGAATATTCATTTCTCGGCCAGCGCTTGCAGCAAGGTCAGCTGGTCGATCGCATCCTGCATGGCGCTCAGGCCGCTCGCGAGCTCCTCCATGCGCTTCAGGCTGGCTGCCAAGTCGGCGCGCTCCTGACTCGCGCCGGCGCTCATGCGTTCGATCTGCTCGGTGGCCGACGCACTCTTGTCGGCCATCTGCTGCGTGGTGCCCATGGTTTCCGAGGCGACCTGGCGGATGCGCGCGATAGTGTCGACGGCATCGCGGATGTTCTTCGCGGTTGCGTCCGCCTGGCCCTTCGCCGATTGTGCCAGTTTCCGCACTTCGTCCGCCACCACCGCGAAGCCGCGCCCCGCTTCGCCGGCGCGAGCCGCCTCGATCGCAGCATTGAGCGCCAGCAGGTTGGTCTGGTCGGCGATCGCGCTGATGCCGCCGGTGATCTGGCTGATGCCCTGGGAGATGCGCTCCAGGTCGTCGAGGCCGGACTCGAGCCGCTGCTGCGCCGAACGGGTGACGCCGACGGCTTCGGCGATGGACCCCAGGCTCTTCTGCGCCAGGTCGAGCGTCTCGGACTGGCGCAGCGCGGCGGTCTCGAACTGCGGCAGCGCCGACAGCAGCGGCGCGATGGCCTGCTGGTAGTCGACGACCTTGTCCACGACGGACGATTGCATGCCATGCAGCGCCTCCCACCGGTTCAGCGCGCGCTGCGCGTAGTGGTCGGCATAGGCCGCGTAGTCGACCGGGAAACGCGCCATCGCATGGTGCTGCCCATCGAAGAAGGCCAGCGCCGACAGCGTCTGGTTGATCGGCACGCCGAGGATCTCGCCGAAGGTCGAGAATCCCGCCGCCGGCACCTGGTCGAAGAAGCGCGCCTCGCCGAGCTTCGCCGTGTTGCCCAGCCGGCGCAGCACGCAGTCGTTGAGCAGCACGGCGATGGGAGCACCCTTGTCGCCGACGAAGCGCTCCCAGTCGCGGCGCGTGGTGGCGAGAAAGTCGGTCGCCTGCAGCAGGTGCAGCCGGTCGCCGAACTCCAGGTCGCAGAAGAACGCCAGGCGATCCGCCTGGATCGCCGCGACCGAGCGGATGAAGTATTCGTCGTTGACCTTCACGGCGAAGGTCTTGCCTTCCAGGTGCTTGCCGATGTCCTCGCGGCGGCAGCGCAGGTGCGCGGCGAGCACGTCCGCGATGGGCTGCGGATGGCCGTCGGCACCGAACAGCGACGTGACGGTGCGCGCCACCGGATCGGCTTCCGCGACCAGCCAGCTGGCGGCCGTCGGCTCGAAGTTCTGGCTCTTGAAGGGCGCGAACGACTTGTCGTCGGCGACCTGGCAGAACATCAGCACGGCCTTGCCCTGCACCACCGCGCCCTGGGCGCCGATGTAGGTGCCGCTGAAATCCAGCTTGCCGCCCGCCGACCCGCCGATGGCGAGGCACGGGAAGCGCCCCGACTCGTACCAGGCCTTCATCAGGAAGCCCTCCGACGCCGAGAGCCCGTCGCAGAACACCATGGCGAAGGTGCGCTCGGCCGACAGCGGCATGCGCACCGGCAGGCGTTCGAGTTCCTCGCGGATCGCGGCAACCCGCTGCTTGGCCGTCGCCGCATCCCTGACGTGCAGGTCGACCAGGTGGATCTCGTGCGCCGCGACGAGCGACTGCGGCAGCCACAGCCAGCTGCCCTGACGGCCCGTCATGTCGCAGTAGGCGGAATCGCCGGTCCGTCCGCACAGCGCGCCGGTGGACGAAATCGCCAGCACCGCCCGCCCGTTGCCGGCGAGGCGCTGCCAGGCGTCGTTCACCCGCGCGAAATCGACTTCCGGCGGAATGAAGGCGAGCAGCACGCCGGGTTGATCGGGCAGCCCCAGCGCGGCGATGCTGATCGGCACCGCGCCGCAATCGAACACGCCGCTGGCCGGGCGGCAGATCCTGGCCGCTTGCGCCGCCGCTTGGCTTTCGGTGCGGCGGAATTTCAGCAGACTCATGATGCTCTCTCCTCTGGACGTTGGTTCTTGTCGTTATGGGATTGGGCGGGCCTGCGCGGCGCGTAGGCGTTCGCGCGTGATGGGCGCTTCTTCGCCGACCGCCGCGCGTCGAGCGCATCGGTCAGCCACTTCACCCAGGCGTCGATGCCGCGGCCGTTCTTGGCCGAGACTTCGAGCACGGGCAGGTCGCGGCGGACGCCCGCCACCGCGGCGCGCGCGCGGCGGACGTCGAACTCGTCGAGATAAGGCAGCAAGTCGGTCTTGCTGATCAGCACCTGGTCGGCGGCGCGCACCATGACGGGATACTTGGCCGGCTTGTCGTCGCCCTCGGTGGTCGATACCAGCAGCACGTTGAGATGCTGGCCGATGTCGAAGTTCGCCGGACAGACGAGGTTGCCGACGTTCTCGATGAACAGGATGTCGACGCGGTCGAGGTCGATCGCGTGCAGCGCCTGGTGCACCATGTGCGCGTCGAGATGGCACGCCATGCCGGTGGTGATCTGCACGGCCGGCACGCCGTGGCGCCGGATGCGCTCGGCGTCGTTCTCGGTCTCGAGGTCGCCCTCGATGACGGCGACGCGCAGCAGCCCCGGCAACGCCTTGATGGTCGCCTCCAGCAGGCTGGTCTTGCCGCTGCCCGGCGAGGACATGAGATTGACCGCCAGCACGCCGCGCGCGTCGAAATGCTCGCGGATGTGGGCCGCCACCCGGTCGTTGGCCGCAAGCAGGTCCTCCAGCACCTCGATCGTTTCGCGTTCGTGCGCCTCGATCACATGCCGGTTCGCGTCCGTGATGCTGCAGCCGCAGTTGTCGCACATGGTCGTCTCCTTCGACAATGACCGGTGAGTGGCGGTTCAGCCGCCGACCTGCCACATCCGGTTGCGGCCGGATGGTTCCTGGTGGTGGTTGAACCCGTGTTCGAGCGGCTTGAGCGCGACGCCCGCGGCGATCACGTCGGCGATCGCCTGGTCGTCGGCGCCCCGCCGCAGCAGGTGGCGCAAGTCCATGCCGCCCTCGCGCGCAAGGCACAGCACCAGCTGCCCGGTGCAGCTCAGCCGCACCCGGTTGCAGCCAAGGCAGAAGCTGTGGCTCATCGGGGTGATGAAACCGAGCCGGCGCCCGGTCTCGGCGACGCGGACGTAGCTGGCCGGCCCGCTGCCGGAGGCCAGCGGTTCCAGCGTCCAGTGGCCGGCCAGATGGCGGCGGATGAAGTCGAGCGGAATGTAATGCTGGGGCCCCGGACGCCCATTGCCGCCGAGGGGCATCATCTCGATCAGCGCCATGTCGCAGCCGTGTGCGCCGCACCAGGCGATCATGCGGTCGAACTCATGGTCGTTGATCCCCGCCAGCGCGACCGCGTTCACGCGCACCGCAAGCCCCGCCGCCCGGGCCGCCTCGATGCCGGCCAGCACCGCGCCGAGGCCGTCGTGCCCGGTGATCTCGCGGAATGTCTTCCCGTCCAGCGTATCGAGCGAGACGTTGATGCGGCGCATGCCGGCCGCCGCCAGGCCTTCGGCGCAGCGCTCCAGCAGCATGCCGTTGGTCGTCATGGTGAGTTCCTCGAACTCGCCGGCGGCCAGGCGCTCGCCCAGCCGCCCGACCAGCGTCATCACGCCGGGACGTGCCAGCGGTTCGCCGCCGGTCAGCCGCAGCTTGCGCACGCCGAGCCGCACGAAGACGGCGGCCAGCCGCTCCAGTTCCTCTAGGCTCAGCAGGTCGGAGCGAGGCAGGAACCTGACGTCGTCGCGCATGCAATAGAAGCAGCGCAGGTTGCAGCGATCGGTGACGGACAGGCGCAGGTAGCTGATCTTGCGTCCGAAGGCGTCCGACAGGCAGACGGCGCCCCGTTCGGCCACGGCATCGAGTTCCATGCTCGCTCCTGTCCCGGCGCGCGGCGCCGGCTCTGTTATTGGTCGCTCGCAGTATTCGCGCCGCGCCGGGCGCGGACAAGGTATACCGGGCGCTTGGCGAAGCGCCTGTGTCAATTCGTGACAGGGGTGGGATGGAGCGGGTCAGCCGGGGCCGCGCCGCGCGCCGGCGTCGAAGCTCTCTATATACAGCTCCTGGCCGGCGATCACGTCGACGTCGCCGCCCGCGCAGCCCGGGCACTCGAACCTGAAGCGCGGCACCTCGAACTCGGTGCCGCAGGCCTTGCAGCGCGCCCGTACCGGCACCTCGACGATCGCCAGCTCGGCGCCATCGGCCACCGTTCCCTCGGCGAACATCTCGAAGCAGGCGACGAGCTGCGCCGGCTCCACCGCGCGCAGGCGCCCCACCTTGAGCGTGACGCGCAGGATGCGCTCGACGCCGTGGGCCGCCGCCTTCTCTTCCAGGATGCGCATCAGGCCGGTGACGATCGCCGTTTCGTGCATATGCGACAGAGCTCCTTGCTTCGACGCGCCCATGGTAGCCCGGTCGGCACCCGGCCGCAGCGCTTGCCGCCGGCATCGAAACTCCGCTGTCACGAATTGACACAGCGATTTCCCGAATTTCCGACTTTCCGTTGTGGGCGAAAACACCGGCTCCGATACTGCGATCAACGTGCGCAGGCGTGCACCACCGAATTCGGAAACCAAGGAAGGAACCCGCCATGATCGCTCAAGCAACCGCAGATCCCGGCCTGATGGCCTGGCTCGGCGCCGTCATCCTGTTGGTCGGCGAGACCGCGGCGCTGCTGGCGCTGCGCAACCTGGCGGCGCTCATCGTCGTGTCGACCGTCGCCGAACTCGGCTATGTGGTGCTCGGACTCGGCCTCGCGAGCCCCGTGGCCGACACCGGCGCCTGGATGCATATCGGCTACCAGGCCGTCATGCGCGGCCTGATGGTATGCACCGCATGGTGGCTGATCGCGCGCACCGGTTCGAGCCGCCTCGACGACCTCGCCGGCAGCGCCAAGCGCATGCCGATCGCGGCGACGCTGTTCGGCTTCGCGCTCTTCTCCGTGATGGGCCTGTCGCCGTTCAAGGGCTCGTACAGCAAGTTCGTGATCCTCTACGCCGCCCTCGAGCAAGGCCAATGGCTGCTCGCCGCCGCCGGCACGCTGGCCAGCATCATCGCCGCCTACTACTACCTGCGCGTGATCCAGCGCGTCTGCCTGGAGCCGCCCGCCAGGCCGCGCGAGCTGCGCGCGGAACCGTGGTGGCTGGCCGCCCTCATCGCGCCGCTCGCCGTGCTGACCGTCGCCATGAGCCTGTGGCCGGAACCCTTCATGCACATGGCCGCGGAATGGGCCGGCTGGCTCGGCGTGGCGCGCATCCCCGAGTTCGAGTCGCCCTGGTCGGTGCTGGTGCTGCTTCCCTACGCCGGCGGCTTTGCGCTCTACATCGTCGGCATGCACACGCGGCTGATGCGCGAACTGTTCGCGACCATCCTCGCCGGCGCCACCTTCGTGCTGGCCGCGCTGCAGCCCGGGCTCGATCCCGCCTCGCACCTGTTCGCCGTCCTGTTCGCCGGCATCGGCTTCCTGGTGACGCTCTACTCGTGGGGCTACATGGCGCACGCCGAGCACGGCAACCGCTACACCTTCTTCCTGTTCCTGATGATCGGCTCGATGCTCGGCCTCTCCACCGCGCACGAGTTCGGCAATTTCTACGTGTTCTGGGAACTGATGACCTGGAGCTCCTATTTCCTGGTCGTCCATGAGCAGACGCCGAAGGCGCTGCGCGCCGGCTTCATCTACTTCCTGATGTGCGCCGGCGGCGCCTACGTGATGAACTTCGGCATCCTCGCCCTGCATGCGCAGGTCGGCAGCTTCGAGTTCGCCGACGCCGCAGCCCGCCTGGCGAACATCGGCCCGACGGCCGGCGCCATCATCGCCCTGTGCTTCTTCATCGGCTTCGCGGTCAAGGCCGGCTACGTGCCGCTGCACGCCTGGCTGCCGCTGGCCCACCCCGAGGCGCCGTCCTCGATCTCCGCGCCGCTGTCCGGCATCCTGACCAAGGCCGGCCTCTTCGGCATGGTCAAGGTGCTCTACGTGGTCTTCGGCGCCGCGGCGCTGGCGCGCTTCGCCGTCGCGGGCATCGACGTCGGCACGCTGATCACCGTCCTCGGCTGCGTGACGCTGGTCTACGGCGAAGTCATGGCGCTGCTGCAGAAGGAACTCAAGCGCATGCTCGCCTACTCGACGCTCGCCCAGATCGGCGAGATCGCCGCGGTGCTCGGGCTGGGCAGCTCGCTGGCGACCACCGCGGCGCTGCTGCACGTCACCAACCACGCCGTGATGAAGACGCTGCTGTTCTTCGCGGCGGGCGCCTTCATCCTGCAATCCGGCCGCCGTCAGATCAGCGACCTCGCCGGTCTCGGCCGCAAGATGCCCTTCACCGCCGGCTGCTACGCGCTCGCCAGCGTGGCGATCATGGGCCTGCCGCCGTTCTCCGGCTTCGTCAGCAAGTTCCTCATGATCACCGCCGCCGCTGCCGAAGGGCGCCTCGACGTCGCGGCGCTGATCCTCGTCGGCAGCGTGATCGCCGCCTTCTACTACCTGCGCATCGTGCGGCTGCTGTTCTTCCATCCGTACCAGGGCCCGGCCGTCGAGGAGGCGCCGCTGTCGATGCGCGCCGCCGTCGGCGTGCTCGCCGCGCTGATCGTCGCGGGAGGCGTCGCGCCGCAACTCCAGCTCGATGCCGTCGCGGCCGTCGGCAACATGGTGGCCGCGGCCGGCGGGCTCGCCCCGGTGGCGCTCCCCGCCCTGACGCTCTCCTGGCCCGCCGCGACGCTGATCGCGACCGTCGGCGCCGTGGTCGTCTGGCTGGTCGGCAAGAACTCCGCGGTCGTCGCCGGCCGCCTCGCCATCGCCGTCGTCGCGGCGAGCTTCGTCGCCGTGCTGCTGCAGGCCGACCGCTACGACAGCCTGTCCTTCGCCTTCGCGCTGCTGGTCACCGGCGTCGGCACGCTGAACATGGCCTACGCCACCGGCTACATGGCGCACGGCCACGCCCAGGCGCGCTTCTACGCCGCTTTCGCGCTGATGATGGCCGGCCTCGTCGGCATGGCCGGCAGTCACGACTTTTTCAACTTCTTCGCCTTCTGGGAATTGATGAGCAGCTGGGCGCTCTACGTCGCGCTGGTGCATGAAGAGACCCACGATGCGCGCCGCGAAGCCTTCAAGTACTTCATCTTCAACACCGTCGGCGCGAGCTTCATGTTCCTGGGGATAGCGATGTTCGGCAGCGGCGCCGGGAGCTTCGAGTTCAAAGCCGTCGCCGACGCCGCGCCGCAGATGACGACGCCGTGGTTCGGCGGCGCGCTGGTGCTGGTGTTCATCGGCATGCTGATGAA
This sequence comes from Rhodocyclaceae bacterium, assembly GCA_036391815.1. GTDB lineage: Bacteria > Pseudomonadota > Gammaproteobacteria > Burkholderiales > Rhodocyclaceae > Nitricoxidireducens. The sequence goes on along the minus strand of DASVZD010000411.1, from coordinate 727 downwards.
GGCCGCCATGCTGCCGGTGCGCATCGACTACCAGATGCACCCGGCCACCGCCCCGACGCCCGTTTCCGGCTACATCTCGGCGGTGCTGCTGAAGAGCGGTCCCTACGGCGTGCTCAAGCTGTTCGCGCTGTTCGGCGGCGCCACGCTGCTGGGCCGCCTCGGCGTCATCGACGGCATGCCCGCGGTGATGGACGCCGTGGCCATCATCGGCGGCGTCACCGTGATCTACGCCGGCGCCATGGCCGTGGTGCAGAACGGCATCAAGCGCCTGCTGATCTACTCGACCGTCTGCCAGCTCGGCTACATCACCATGGCGCTGGCGCTCGGAACCACGCTCGGCGTCGCCGGCGGCCTGATGCACTTCGTCAATCACATGATGGTCAAGGACCTGCTGTTCCTGTGCGCCGGCGCCATCATGGTCTCGAGCCACGCCAAGACGCTCGACGAGCTCGGGGGGCTGGGCCGCAAGATGCCGATCACCTTCGCCATCTTCCTGTTCGCCGGCCTGTCTCTGGCCGGCATCCCGCCGCTCAACGGCTTCTCGTCGAAGTGGCTGATCTACCTGGCCTCGTTCCAGTCCGGCCACTACGTGCTCGGCATCTTCGCGCTGATCGGCAGCCTCTTCACGCTGGCGGCGATCCTCAAGTTCGCGCACGCCGCCTTCATGGGCGCGCCGGGCCGGGCCGCCGAGCATGCCGAGGAAGCCCCGGCGATCATGCTGGTGCCG
>DASVZD010000410.1:0-6548 GCA_036391815.1 Rhodocyclaceae bacterium | reverse complement strand
TGGTGCACGACCGGCCGGCCGAGGACAAGTTCGTCGCCGAGGGCTGGGGCGTCGAGCGCCGCGACGTCATGTACAACGACTTCGTGCTGGTCGGGCCGAAGAGCGATCCGGACAAGGTCAGGCAGACCAAGGATACCGTCGAAGCCTTCAAGCGCATCGCCGCGGGCACCACGCCCTTCGTCTCGCGCGGCGACCGCAGCGGCACCAACGCGGCGGAGCTGCGCGTCTGGAAGGACGCCGGCATCGATCCGAAGAAGCTGCCGATCTACAAGGACGTCGGCGCCGGCATGGGCCCGACGCTCAACATGACGGCGGGCATGGGCGCCTACACGCTGTCCGATCGCGGCACCTGGCTGTCGTTCAAGAACCGCCAGGACCTCGAGATCGTGCTGGCCGGCGATCCGCGCCTGTTCAATCCCTACGGCGTCATGCTGGTGAATCCGGCCAAGTATCCGCACGTCAAGCGCGAGGCCGGCATGAAGTTCATCGAGTGGATCACCTCGCCCGAGGGCCAGCAGACCATCGCCGACTACAAGATCAACGGCGAGCAGCTGTTCTTCCCGAGCGCGAAGCGATGAGGCGATGACCCAGCCGGAAACGCCGCGGCCGGAAGATCTGGTCCACAAGGTCATTGATCGCTGCTCCAACTGCGATTGGTGCCGGGACTACCTCAAGGAATCCTCGTGCCTGTTCTTCCGCCGCCTCTACCGGCTGCATGACCGCGCCAAGGCGGGCGGCCGGCCCGCCAGCGATGCCGAGCTCAAGCGGCTGGTCGATCTCTGCAATTCCTGCGGCATCTGCCCGTGCGTCGAGATCCGCACCTGGGTGCGCGAGGCCAAGGACGGGTTCGTCGCGCGGGACGGCATGCCGCCGGTCATCCGCATGCTGGAGGACGTGCGGCTGCTGTCGAAGCTCGGCGGCGTCGTGCCGCGGCTCACCAACTTCCTGCTGAAGGACGGCAAGCTCGGGCGCGGCATCAGGCGCCTCACCGGGCTCCACCCAGAGCGCAAGCTGCCGCGCTTCCCGGTGCAGTCGTTCGACAGCTGGGCGAAGGCGAGGGGATTGCACCGCGAGCCGGCGACGACGGGCCGCAAGGTCGCCTACTTCACGGGCTGCACGGCGCGCTACCTGTTTCCGGAGGTGGCGAAGTCGACCGTCGAGGTGCTCGAGCGGAACGGCATTGCCGTCTATGTGCCGCCGCAGCGCTGCTGCGGCATGCCGACGATGCTGGAAGGCGACCGGGCGTTCACCTTCAAGACGGCGTCGTTCAACTTCGAACAGCTGTTCGCGGTGGTCGAGGCCGGCTACGACATCGTCACCTCGTGCCCGACCTGCGGCTACTTCCTCAAGGCGGTGCAGCCGGCCGACGCGCTGCACTCGCCGGAATTCCGCGCCCGCGTGCAGCAGCTCGACCGCGAGGAGGGCGGCGACCTGGTGAAGATGGGGGCGCGGCTGAAGGCCGAGGAGCCGGCCTTCAACGGCCGTCCCGACCCCGCCTACGAGCGCGCGGTGCAGCCGTCGACGCTCAAGTTCGCGCGCGCCGGACTGCTGCGCGACCGCGGCTATTTCGATACCTTCGACGGCATCAGGCGGCTGCGCATCGCCAGCCGCACCTACGACCTCGGCGAATATCTGCGCAACCTCGACCGCCTCGGGCAGTTCGACCGCAACCTGGCCCCGATTCCGTCCGGCATGTCCTACTTCGCGCCGTGCCACCAGCGCGAGCAGGACATCGGGCAGCCGTGGGTCGACCTGCTGTCCCTGGTGCCGGGCAACCATGTCGGCCGTCTCGGCAACGCCTTCGACTGCTGCGGGCTCGGCGGCATCATGGGCTTCAAGAAGGACTTCCATCCGGTGTCGGTGGCCATCGGCCGCCGCCTGCGCGACAAGATCGAGGACGCGGCGCCGAGCACCGTGCTGACCGATTGCCTGAGCTGCCGGCTGCAGTTCGACCAGATGCAGTCGCGCCCGGTTGCCCATCCGGTCGAGATCCTGCGCATGGCGTATGCTGGCCACTACAGCGGGGGATTGCGATGAAAGCTTTCGTGTTCGACGCCTACGGGACCTTGTTCGACGTTCACTCCGTCACGGCCCAGTGCGAATCATTTTGGCCGACGAAGGGCGCGGCGGTGAGCCAGATGTGGCGCGGCAAGCAGCTCGAGTACACCTGGCTGCGCAGCCTGATGGGCAAGTACGAGCCGTTCGAATCGATCACGGCCGACGCCCTCCGCTTCACCTGCGAGGCGCTCGGGCTCGAACTGGATGGCGAGCGCCTGGGCCGGCTTCTCGACGTATACCGGCATCTCGCGCCATTTCCGGACGCCCCTGGCGTCATCGCCTCGCTGCCGGCAAAGCGGGCCATTCTTTCCAACGGCTCGCCGGAAATGCTCGATGCGGTGGTCCGCAACAGCGGCATGGCAGGGTCGCTGGACGCGGTTCTCAGCGTGGACACGCTGAGGATCTACAAGCCCGACCCCCGCGTGTATCAGCTCGCGGTGGATGCCCTTGGCCTGCCCGCGGCGCAGATCGGCTTCGTCTCGTCCAATTGCTGGGACGCCTGCGGGGCCAGGAGCTTCGGCTTCACGACGTTCTGGATCAATCGAAGCGGCCTTCGTCTCGATCGCCTCGGCGTCCGGCCCGATCGGATACTGACCTCGCTGGCCGAGCTGTCCGCGGCGTAGGGGCGCGAACGGCGACGCTCAGGTCGTCGCCTCGGAGAGGGCCGGGTTGCCGGCGGGCAGCCGTTTCAGTTCGCGATCGAGAAATCCGGCCGCCAGCCGGTGGTAGAGTTCGGGACCGAAGCGGGAGCTGACGGCCCTTGCGATCAGGGCGCCGGCCATGAGGCTCACCACCATGCCGTGGTTGTTGATCATTTCCATGACGATGACCGCCGACGTGATCGGCGATTGCGTCACGGCCGCGAGGAAGGCGGCCATGCACAGCGCGACGATGGGATGGGCGCTGCCGGCTACGTCGAGCAGCCGGGCGACGTCGAAGCCGAGTCCGGCGCCCACCGCCAGGCAGGGCGCGAAGATGCCGCCCGGGATGCCGCTGTAGTAGCTGGCGACGGTGGCCAGGAACTTCGCGAAGGGCTCGTCCCAGGAGAGGACGGTGGTGCCGGCGATGGCGCTCGAAGTGACGCCGTAGCCGCTGCCGAAGCTGGCGCCGCCGCTGGCAAAGCCGATCAGGGCGACCGCCACGCCGCAGAGGCCGGCGAAGCGCACCGGGTGGGCGGCGCGCCAGCGCCACAGCGGCCAGTGGGCGCACTTCTGCGGCAGGATCAGCAGGAAGCTGAAGATGCCGCCGAGCACGCCGCCGACGAGCCCGCAGACGATGACCGGCCAGACGATCTGCCAGGACACCGTGCCGACGTGCAGCGCGCCGAAGTAGGTGTAGTCGCCCTGCAGCCCGACGGCCGTGAGGCCGGCGATGATGACGCTGGTGATCAGCACCCCGCTGGTGCGCGATTCCAGCCGACGGCTGAGTTCCTCGATGGCGAACACGATGCCCGCGAGCGGGGTGTTGAAGGCGGCGGCGATGCCGGCGGCGCCGCCGGCGAGGATGAGGTCCGACTCGCGCAGCGCGCGCCGCTTGGGCAGCAGGCGACGGGCCGAGTGGACGATCGAGGCGGCAACCTGGACCGAGGGTCCTTCGCGGCCCGCCGAGAAGCCGCCGAACAGCGCCAGCGCACCGAGGACGATCTTGCCGACGGCGATGCGCAGGGACACCAGGCCCGCGACGGGAAGATTCTGCTCCGCCAGCTTGGTGGCGGCGATCACCTGCGGAATGCCGCTGCCCTGGGTGTTCGGGAAATAGCGCGTCGTCGCCCAGACAGCCGCCATGCCGGCCGCCGGCGTCAGCAACAGCGGCAGCCAGCGATGACCGCCGTAGAGGCTGAAGAACCAGGCCTGGACGATGTCGGAAAGTTCGGCGAAGCCGGCCACCGCCAGCCCGGCGAGGCAGGCGGCCGACCAGAGCGTCAGCCGCGTGCGCCAGCGCAGGCGGCTGAAGCGGCCGGCCAGCAGGGGCAGCCGGGGCTTGCGCAGGAGGTACCGCGACACGTCGATCACAGGTCGGCCAGCGGCTTGTTGGCGAACCTCTCGTCGCGCACGCGCAGCTCGCCGATCACCTTGGACAGGGCGTCGTTCAATTGGCGCAGGTCGCTCTCGCTGAGCGCCTTCAGCGCATCGGGGAACACGCCTTCGGCGGGACCCGGGGCGCTCCCCATCAGCTTGCGGGCCGCGGCGGAAAGGGTGAGACCGACGCGGCGCTGGTCCTGCTTGCTGCGTTCCTTGAACAGCAGGCCGCGCGACACGAGCTTGTCGACGAGCTGGCTGCAGGTCGACTGGTGGATCGAGAGCCGATCGGCGATTTCCGAGACGCCGATGCCCGGCGTGGCGGCCGCTTCCTGGAGTATCCACAACTGGGAGCCCGAGACGCCGCACTTCTTCTCCACCTCGCGAAAATGATGGCGCACGCAGCCGTAGATGACGCGGAACTTCTTCAGGGCGTCGACGGCATACGGATGGCGGATGCGTTCGGTCAAGACTGGCTCCTCGTTTCCCCGGATGAAGCCGGCATTATGACGGCAACACTCGTCGCCCGGTTGAAGCGGTGTCACCTGCGCGACACCCGGCGCATCAGCTCGCTGCGGATTTCCCGCAGCACGGTTCTGGCCTGCGCGGCGTTCTGCGCGCCCATCCGCATCATCATCTTCTGGCCGGCGGAGCGCGCCTCGAGTTCGGGATCGGCGAACTGGTACAGCACGCGCGGCTGCACCAGTGCGACCGGCGGCGCCGGATCGGGCGCCGCCAGGAGATCGTCGAGCGCTTCGACGAGGCGATCGTTGAAATGTCCCTTGGGGTAGCCGAGTTCGTTGTAGGCCCGCTGGAACAGCGGATAGTAGCGAACGTACAGGTCGACCGCCGCTTTCGCGTCGAGTCCGCGCAGGGCCTCCACGCAGAGTCCGTAGCGCGCCGCGTTGAGCGGGTCGATCGCCGTGCCGGCGGCGCTCCGCTCGACGCGGAAGGCCCCGGGCACCGGCTTCCAGGGCAGCATGCGCGCCGGCGCAGCCTGGCGGGGCAGGTTGTCCACGGTGGCAACCAGGCGGCGGATCATCCGATCCGGATAGAGGTAGGCCGGCAGCGCTTTCGCACCGAGCAATTGCGCCACGGCGGCACCGAAGGCGGCGTCGCTCTCGTCGAGGGCGGGCAGCGGCGCTTCCGCCTGCGCCGGCACGGCGCTGGTCGCGATCGGGTAGCGCTCTTGCGGGGCGGCCGGCGGCGCAGGGAGGGGCGCCGGCGGAACGGGAACGTTCGCCGGCGCGGCCGGACGTTCGGCCAGCGGCGGGCGCCAGACGGTCCAGGCGTAATAGCCGCCGACAAGAACGAGCGCCGCGATCGCCGGCAAGGACCAGGCCTTCTTCATCCGGTACTCCTCTATCGCTTCGTCATGGCCATGGCGGCGCCCCCGCCGACTTTCGCCCAAAGACGCCATTGTACATGGCCACCAAATAGATTGAGCATCCATATATAATCGCCGCGACGCCGAAGCCATAAATGGCCCGCGGCAGCCAGCAATCGCCATGCACTGGAGCCGATCGATGAACATGCCCCCGCCAGCGCCGGACCCCTTGCCGCGAGGCATCCGATTCGTCGGCGACGGCGAGCGGGCATCGCGCGCCCTGCTCATGCGACTGGAGGAACTCGGCCTTCATCGCTACGTCTCCCAAATTCAAAGCGGCGACGTCCGCTCCGTCTGCCTGCGCCGCGACCTCGCTCGAAGCCGGATGCCGCACGGCGATACGACGCGGCTCGCAAGCGAACTCGATCTGGGCTCACGGCACGAAGCTCGCGACCTGGAATGCGAAATCCTCCTGGCGATGCTGGCGGCGCCGCAACCGTTCGAGTATCCCGGATACGAGGAACTCGCCGCGGCCGTCAACGTCCGCCTGGGCATCGTGGACGCTGCGGCCAGGACGCAACTGGCCTTCGATACCGCCGAAGCGGAGCGGCCTGCCGACTATTGGACCTACGATGAAGAGCGCGGCTTCACCGTCCTGCCGGGCAAGTCCCTGATCGCCGCATTGGAGCGGGCGACGCAGCCCGACGCGTCGGGCAGGCTCTATTCGTTTTCGTGCTACCGCGCCACCGAATACGTGATCCTGCTCGCCATCGCCCGGGAACTCGCGACGGTGAATCCGCCGTTGCTGGCGCGCTTGCAGCTCCAGTGGGAGACGCAGGCGATCAAGTCGGGCCGCTTCCACGAAGCGTTTCTCTACGACCTCGGCTCGATGGAGGAACCGCTGCCTTCCCATTACTACGTTCCGGGCGACCGCGTCTGGTTCCGCAATCCGGACGAACGCTCCTCGGACATCGCCGGCTACGAGGGCTCGTGGGTGTTCTATCTCGGCGGCGGGCTGTTCTCCAATTTCTGGAAACGGGATGCGCCATACACCTTGACCACCAAGGCGGTCGAGATCTTCCACTGGCGTCACGGCGCCCGCGACGGCTCGACCATGGACGAGTCGATCGTCGAACGCATGACCC
>DASVZD010000409.1:0-14438 GCA_036391815.1 Rhodocyclaceae bacterium | reverse complement strand
GTCCCCGAGCAGGGCATCCGCCTGACGCCCCACCATTACGCGTATCTCAAGATTTCCGAAGGCTGCAATCACCACTGCACCTTCTGCATCATCCCCTCGCTGCGCGGGCCGCTGGTGAGCCGGCCGCTCGGCGACGTCATGCGCGAGGCGGAGGCGCTGGCCAAGTCCGGCGTGCGCGAACTGCTGGTCATCTCGCAGGACACCAGCGCCTACGGCGTCGACGTCAAGTACCGCACCGGCTTCTGGGAAGGCCGGCCGGTGAAGACGCGCCTCTACGACCTCTGCAACGCGCTCGGCGACCTCGGCGTCTGGGTGCGCCTGCACTATGTCTATCCCTATCCCAACGTCGACGACCTGCTGCCGCTGATGGCGGAAGGCAAGGTCCTGCCCTACCTCGACGTGCCCTTCCAGCACGCCAACGAGCGCATCCTCAAGCTGATGAAGCGCCCGGCCTCCAGCGAGAAGGTGCTCGAGCGAATCGCGGCGTGGCGCCGCGCGGTGCCGGAGCTCGCCATCCGCTCGACCTTCATCACGGGCTTCCCGGGCGAGACCGAGCGCGAGTTCAACGAGCTGCTCGACTTCCTCGACGAAGCGCAGCTCGACCGCGTCGGCGCCTTCTCCTACTCCCCGGTGGAGGGTGCCGCGGCGAACGAACTGCCCGGCGCGCTGCCGGAGGAAGTGCGCGAGGAGCGCCGCCTGCGCCTGATGCAGCACCAGGAGGACATCAGCACCCAGCGGCTGGAAGCCAAGATCGGCCGCCGCATCCAGGTGCTGGTCGACGACGTCGACGACGAAGGCGCGGTGGCGCGCTCGAGCGCCGACGCGCCCGACATCGACGGCCTCGTCTATGTCACCGACGGCCAGGACCTCTCGATCGGCGAATTCGCCGAGGTGACGGTGACCGATTGCGACGTGCACGACCTGTTCGCCACGCTCGCATGAATCCCCCTTCGCGCAAGCCGCGCATCGGCCTGGTGCTGGGCTCCGGCTCGGCGCGCGGCTGGGCCCATATCGGCGTGATGCGCGGGCTGGAGGAAGCCGGCATCCGGCCCGACGTCATCTGCGGCTGCTCGATCGGCGCGCTGGTGGGGGCCGCGGCCGCCAGCGGCGAACTCGACAAGCTGGAGGCCTGGGTGCGCCAGCTCACCTGGCAGGAAGTGCTGAGCCTGATGGACCCCGGCTTCAACGGCGGGCTGCTCAAGGGCGACAAGCTGATGGCCTTCTTCGAGCGCCATTTCGCCGATCGCGACATCGCCGCGCTGCCGACGCCCTTCGGCTGCACCGCCACCGATCTCGCCACCGGACGCGAGATCTGGCTGCGCGAAGGCTCGGTGGCGGCCGCCGTGCGCGCCTCCTGCGCGCTGCCCGGGTTGTTCACGCCCGTGCTGCACGACGAGCGCCTGCTGGTCGACGGCGGGCTGGTCGATCCCGTGCCGGTGAGCCTGTGCCGCGCCATGGGCGCGGACATCGTCATCGCCGTCGACATCGGTGCCGACATCGTCAGCACGGCGTTTCCGCTGCGCACGCCCGACGTGGCGCCCGACCAGCCGCAGCCGTGGGGGCGCCGCCTGCTCGCCGCGATCGGCTTCGGCCGCAATGGTGACTTGCCGACCATGACAGGCGTCCTGGCGACCAGCCTCCACATCATGCAGTCGCGCATCGCGCGCAGCCGGCTGGCCGGCGAGCCCGCTGAAGTGGTGCTCAAGCCGCGCCTGGCGGACCTGGCGCTGCTCGACTATCACCGCGCGCCGGAAGCGATCGCCGAAGGCCGCGCGGTAGTCCAGCGCATGATGCCGATGATCACCCACGCACTCGAACTATGAGCCTCATCGACGAACTGCGCGGCGCCGTCGGCGCCGGCAATGTCCTGACGGATGCCGGCGACACCGCGCCGTACCTGGAGGACTGGCGCGGCCGCTATCGCGGCGACGCGCTTTGCGTCGTCCGCCCCGGCTCGACGGAGGAGGTCGCGGCCGCCGTCCGCGCTTGTGCGCAAGCGGGCGTCGCCATCGTGCCGCAGGGCGGCAACACCGGCCTGTGCGGCGGCGCCACGCCGCTCGGCGCGCCGACCCGCGAAGTGGTGGTGAGCCTGCAGCGCCTGAACCGCGTGCGGGCCGTCGACCCCGACAACGACGCCATCACCGTGGAAGCCGGCTGCACGCTGCTGCAAGTGCAGGAGGCCGCGGCGGCGGCCGGCCGCCTGTTCCCGCTGTCGCTCGCGGCCGAGGGAACCGCCACCATCGGCGGCAACCTGTCGACCAACGCCGGCGGCGTCCAGGTGCTGCGCTATGGCAACGCCCGCGATCTCACGCTCGGCCTCGAGGTGGTGCTGCCCGACGGCAGCGTTTGGAACGGCCTGAGGGCCTTGCGCAAGGACAACACCGGCTACGATCTCAAGCAGCTGTTCATCGGCGCCGAAGGCACGCTCGGCCTGATCACCGCCGCGGTGCTCAAGCTCTTCCCGCGCCAGCGCCAGCAGGCGGTGGCCTGGGCCGCCGTGCCCGATCCCGCCGCCGCAGTCGCGCTGCTCAGGCGCCTGCGCGCGGAGACGGGCGAACGCGTCACGGCCTTCGAGATCGTCGGCCGTCCGGCGCTCGAACTGGTGCTCCGCCATGTGCCGCAGTCGCGCGACCCGCTGCCGGGCGGCGCCGATTGGCAGGTTCTGGTCGAGCTTGCCGACACGCTGGAGCAGCCGCCGCTCGCCGACGTGCTGGAGCGCGTGCTGGTCGACGCCGTCGAGGCCGGCGAGGTGCTCGACGTCGCCATCGCGCAGAGCGAGGCGCAGGCGCAGGCGCTGTGGGCGCTGCGCGAGAACGTCGCCGAAGGCCAGAAGCGCGAGGGCCTGTCGACCAAGCACGACGTCTCGGTGCCGGTCTCGCGCATCGCGGAATTCATCGCGCGCGCCGACGCGGCGCTGCGGCAGGCGTTCCCCGGCGTGCGCATCGTTTGCTTCGGCCATATCGGCGACGGCAACCTGCACTACAACCAGTCGCAGACGGCGGCGCTCGACAACGAGAAGTTCATCGCCGCCACGCCGGCGGTCAACCGCATCGTGCACGACCTGGTCAACGAACTCGGCGGCTCGATCTCCGCCGAGCACGGTCTCGGCCAGCTCAAGCGCGAGGAAATCCTGCGCTACAAGAGCCCGGTGGAAATGGCCCTGATGCGCGCCGTTAAGGGGGTTTTGGACCCATCTGGCCGCATGAATCCGGGCAAGGTAATTTAGTGAGAAAAACGCTTTACAGGGAAAAGTCCGCTCCGTATAATGCGCGCTCTCTTGTGGGGGTATAGCTCAGCTGGGAGAGCGCTTGCATGGCATGCAAGAGGTCGGCGGTTCGATCCCGCCTACCTCCACCAAAGACGAAGTCCCTATCGTCTAGAGGCCTAGGACAATACCCTTTCACGGTATGAACCGGGGTTCGAATCCCCGTGGGGACGCCAGGTTTTCTGGTCCGCGCATCGCGCGTACCATGCAGTGAGCAGCACGGAGTGGTAGTTCAGTTGGTTAGAATACCGGCCTGTCACGCCGGGGGTCGCGGGTTCGAGTCCCGTCCACTCCGCCAACCTTCCAAAGAGTCAACGGCCTGACCTTCAGGCCGTTTTCTTTTTCTGGCGTCTGCTCATGCCCCCCACCCCGAAGACCCCGACGACGAAGGCGCAAGCGCTGGCCCTTGCCGAGCGCGGCAAGGCGCTGATCAAACTCGGCCACTACGAGGCCGCGTTGGCCAGCTTCGATGAGGCCGTTGCGCTCGACCGCGCCTTCCTCGACGCCAACCAGATGCGCGGCGGCGTGCTGTTCCGCCTCGGGCGCTACGAGGCCGCGCTGGCGAGCTTTGATGCGGTCGTCGCACTCGACCCGCGCTTCGCGCACGGCTGGACCAGCCGCGGTTCGGCGTTGATGCGCATGGGCCGGCCGCAGGACGCGCTGGAAAGCTTCCGGCGTGCCGCGCAGCTGCTGCCGGGCAACGCCCATGCGTACTACGACCTCGGCTGCGCGCTCAACGAACTCGGGCAGTACGAGGCCGCGGTGGCCAGCTTCGACAAGGCGATTGCGCTGAATCCGCGCCATGCGCCGGCCTGCAACAACAAGGCCGTGGCGCTGGCTGCGCTCGGGCACTGCGACGCGGCGCTCGCCTGCCATGAAGCGGCGATCCGGCTCGCGCCCGCGCTGGCCGACGGCCACGTCAATTTCGGCGTCACGCTCCAGCTGCTCGGCCGCCACGCGGCGGCGACGGATCGCTACGAGCAGGCGGTGGCGGTGGCGCCGGACAACGCGCGGGCGCACTGGAACCTCGCGCTGTGCAGCCTGCTGCTCGGCGACTTCGCCCGCGGCTGGCGGGAGTTCGAATGGCGCTGGCGCTATCGCGGCGTTCCCGACGACCGCCTGCCGCAGCCGCGCTGGACCGGCACGCAATCGCTGCAAGGGAAGACCATCGTGCTCGATGCCGAGCAGGGCCTCGGCGACACGCTGCAGTTCTGCCGCTATGCCGAGCCGCTGGCGCAACTCGGTGCCAGCGTGATCCTGCGCGTCCCGCGGCCGCTGGTCGGGCTGCTCGCCACGGTGCCCGGCGCGGCGGGCGCCATCGCCGAGGACGAGCCGCTGCCCGCCTTCGATTTCCGCTGTCCGATGATGAGCGCGCCGCTCGCCCTGAAAACCACGTTGGAGACGATCCCGGCGCGGATTCCCTATCTGCATTCGGACGCGGCAAAATGCGCGCGCTGGGCGCAGCGCATCGGCGATGCGGGCGGGCTGCGCGTCGGCCTCGTCTGGTCGGGCGGCTTCCGTGCCGACCAGCCCGATACCTGGGAGGTCAACCGGCGGCGCAACGTTCCCCTTGCCAAGCTGGCTGCCTTGGCGTTGCCGGGCGTCCGCTTCTTCAGCCTGCAGAAGGGCGAAGAAGCGGTCGCGCAGCTGCGCGAACTGCAGGCGACACGGGGCGATCCGGCGATCGCTGACTTCACCGCGGAGTTGCATGACTTCTCCGATACGGCGGCCTTGGTCGATAACCTCGACCTCGTCGTCTCGGTCGACACCGCGACGGCGCACCTGGCCGGCGCGCTGGGCAAGGAGGTGTGGCTGCTGAACCGCTTCGACACCTGCTGGCGCTGGCTGCTCGATCGCCGCGACAGTCCGTGGTACCCCGGCCTCCGGCTGTTCCGGCAGGCATCGCCGGGCGACTGGGACGGTGTCGTCGCCGCCGTGCGCGCGGCCCTGGCAGAGCGCCTCGCGCGCGATTGAACCGAAGGCTGCGGGTCCGGTCGGACTATGGCAGCCGTCCGGCGAAGCCTCGATAATCCGGTGGGAAAGGGGTCTGGCGTCAGCCGACGCAGTCGGGACGTGCGCTTTGCGGCCGCTGCGTTTACGGAGTGCCGCGTGAAGGACGACGTGAAGAACTGGCCCTTGCGCATTGCCATGGTGTCGCCGCTTTTCGAAAGCGTGCCGCCGCAGCTTTACGGCGGAACCGAGCGCGTCGTTTCCTACCTGACGGAAGAACTGGTGCGGCAGGGACACGAGGTGGTGCTCTACGCCTCGGGCGACTCGCAGACGGCCGCCGAGCTGCGCCCCGCCACGCCGCGCGGCCTGCGCCTCGATCCGCTCTGCCGCGATCCCATCGCCTACCACATGACGATGCTCGACCAGGTCAGCCGCGCCGCGTCCGAGTTCGACGTCCTGCACTTCAACACCGACTACCTGCATTTCCCGCTCGTGCGCCGCCTGCCGCGGCCGTCGCTGACGACGCTGCACGGCCGGCTCGACCTGCGCGACCTGGTGCCGCTCTACCGGCACTTCGACGACCTGCCGCTGATCTCGATCTCCGACGCCCAGCGCGCGCCCCTGCCCTGGGTCAACTGGCTGGCCACGGTCTACCACGGCTTGCCCGAAGACCTCTACCGGCTGCAGCCCGAGCCCGGTTCCTACCTGGCCTTCGTCGGCCGCATGTCGCGCGAGAAGGGTCCCGACCACGCCATCGAGATCGCGCGCCGCGCCGGCCTGCCGCTCAAGATGGCGGCCAAGGTGGACGACGAGTGCCGCGACTATTACGAGGCGAAGGTGAAGCCCCTGCTCGACGGGCCGGGCGTCGAGTACATCGGCGAGATCGGCGAGACGGAGAAGCCGGCGTTCCTCGGCGGCGCCATCGCGCTGCTGTTCCCGATCGTCTGGCCGGAACCGTTCGGACTGGCCATGATCGAAGCCATGGCATGCGGTACGCCGGTGATCGCCTGGCGCCAGGGCTCGGTGGCCGAAGTGGTGGACGAGGGCGTCACGGGCTATATCGCGGAGGACCTGGCGGGCGCGGTGGCGGCGGTGGCGAAGGCCGTCGGCCACGACCGTGCCGCCTGCCGGCGAGCCTTCGAGCGGCGCTTCACGGCGGCCCGCATGGCGCGCGACTACGTCGCCGCCTATCGCAGCCTGTTGCAACCACAACGCGTCCTGGCAGGTGAAGCATGAAGCTCGAAGAGGCCATCCGCATCGAGGACCGCTGGTACGTGCTGGCGACTTCGTCGCGCGCCGACGACCGCATCCGCGTGCTCAAGCACGGCGACATCTTCGGCGTGTTCGACCGCTTCGGCGACGTGCACCCGATCGGCACCGGCGGGCAGGGCATCTACTACGAGGGCACGCGGCACCTGTCGCTGTTCGAGCTGCGCGTCAACGAGCAGCGGCCGATGCTCCTCAACTCCAACGTGCGCCAGGACAACAGCCTGCTCACGGTCGACCTGACGACGCCCGACCTCTACGAGGGCGGCAAGCTTGCCGTGCTGAAGGGCACGGTGCACCTGTTCCGCGCCAAGCTGCTGTGGCAGGCGGCGTCGCACGAGCACATCCGGCTGGCGAACTTCGGCGAGACGCCGGTGAAGCTGCGCGTCTCGCTGCAGTTCGATGCCGATTACGCCGACATCTTCGAGGTGCGCGGCTTCGTGCGCGCCCATCGCGGCACCATGCTGCCGCCGCAGGCGCAAGGCGACTGCGTGGTGATCGGCTACCAGGGCCTCGATGGCGTCGTGCGGCGCACCCAGCTGCGCTTCTCGCCGGCGCCCAGCGCCGTCGCACCCGACCGGGTGGAGTACGACGTCGCGCTGGCGCCCAAGGAGAAGCTCGAGCTGCACGTCGTCGCCCTCTGCGAGCCGAGCGCGCAGATGCAGCATCCGGCCAGCTACGGCGAGGCGCTGGCCACCGCCGAATCGGCGCTGCCTGCGGCGCAGCGGCGCAGCTGCCACATCTCCACCTCCAACGAGCGCTTCAACGACTGGCTCAGGCGCTCGGCCGCCGACCTCGTCATGCTGTCGACGGACACCGACGACGGCCCCTATCCCTATGCCGGGGTGCCTTGGTACAGCACGCCGTTCGGGCGCGACGGCATCATCACGGCGATCCTCTACATGGCGGTCGACCCTTCGATGGCGCGCGCGGTGCTCAAGTACCTGGCGCACATGCAGGCCGATGCCGAGGACCCCGAGCGCGACGCCGAGCCCGGCAAGATCTTCCACGAGACGCGCCAGGGCGAACTGGCGGCGCTGGGCGAGATTCCCTTCGGGCGCTATTACGGCAGCATCGATTCCACGCCGCTGTTCGTGGTGCTCGCCGGGGCCTACTTCCAGCGCACCGCCGACGTCGAGTTCCTGCGGCGGCTGTGGCCGCACATCGAGCGCGCGCTGGAATGGATCGACGTCTATGGCGACATCGACGGCGACGGCTTCGTCGAGTACGAGCGCAAGAGCCACAACGGGCTGACCAACCAGGGGTGGAAGGATTCGGAGGACGCCATCTTCCACCGCGACGGCACGCTGGCCCGCGGCAGCATTGCGCTGGCCGAGGTGCAGGGCTACGTCTACCTGGCCAAGCTGCATGCCGCGGCGCTGGCGCAGGTGCTCGGGCACACCGAGCGCGCGGCCGTGCTGCGCCGGGAGAGCGGCCAGTTGCGGCAGCGCTTCGAGCGCGCCTTCTGGTCGCGGGAGCTCGGCACCTACGCGATCGCCCTCGACGGCGAGAAGAAGCCCTGCCTGGTGCAGTCGTCCAACGCCGGCCAGGTGCTATGGACGGGCATCGCGAGCTTCGCCCATGCGCGGCGCGCGGGAGCGAAGCTGTTCGAGCCGGCTTCGTTCTCCGGCTGGGGCGTGCGCACCATCGCCGAGGGCGAGGCGCGCTACAACCCGATGTCCTACCACAACGGCTCGATCTGGCCGCACGACAATGCGCTGATCGCGATGGGGCTGGCGCGCTACGGCATGCGCCACCAGGCGCTGTCGATCCTGGCCGCGATGTTCGACGCCAGCCAGTTCATGGACCAGCAGCGCCTGCCGGAGCTCTATTGCGGTTTCCTGCGCCGCCCCAGCGAGGGGCCGACGCTCTATCCGGTCGCCTGCTCGCCCCAGGCATGGGCGAGTGCCGCGGCCTTCTATCTGCTGCAGGCCTCGCTGGGCCTTTCCTTCGATGCCCCGGCGCACCAGGTGGTGTTCGACCATCCGCTGCTGCCGCCCTTCCTGCGCCGCGTCGAAATGCGCGAACTGCGCGTGGGCGACGCCGTGATCGACCTCGCCTTCGAGCGCCACAACAAGCACGAGGTCGCCGTCAACCTGCTGCGCAAGGACGGCGACCTGGAAGTGTCCGTGGTGCTCTAGGGCGCCGCCGCCGTATCTCGGCGCTCAGCGCGCCGCCGCGGACCGCGTCCTTTCGAGAATCTGATCGCGCGTCTGCCGTACCGCATCGGCGAAGTCGCCGCCCACGGCGGGGGCGCGGTCGATGACGGCCAGCGCTTCCGTGTTGCGCCCCATGTCGGACAGCGTCTGCGCCAGGTTGTTGAGCAGGATGGCGGAATCGGGATGGCGTTCGACCGCCGCGCGCAGCACCGCCTCGGCCTGCTTGAGCTCGCCGCGCTCGTGATGCACGTTGGCGAGGCCCACGGCCGCCTTGACGTCGTCGGGCCAGCGCGCCAGGGCGGTCTGGTAGGCGACGCGCGCCGCGTCCAGGTTGCCGGCCTTTTCCACGGCGGCGACGGCCTCGACATAGCGGGTCTCGGTCGCGGTGGCAGGCAGGCGGTCGGGCGGCTCGGCCACCATCGCCCAGTAGCTGCTCTGCTTCCACAGGTACTCGAGCACGGCGAAAGGCATCTCCATCGCGGGCTTCAGCCCGGTGTGCAGGATCACGCGGTGCCGCGGATAGTCGTAGCCGATCACCACGGCGTAATGCCAGACCGAGACCGGCCAGACGCCGTAGTCCTGCAGCACGATGACGGGCGTACCGGCGGCGACTTCGCGCAGCACGTCCTCCAGCTGCGGCTTCAACTGGTAGCCGACCAGGCCGTGGCGGCGCGGCGCCGCCAGCATCTCGGCCTGCAGGCTGCCCTGGCGGCCGGGAATGAACACCTCGCGCTTGAGCTCGTCGAGCGTGGCGTCGGTGCCGGCCCCGGCGAGCACCATTTTCAGCGACGCTGGCCCGCAGAGGTTGTCGTCCTGCGCGACGAACGGCACCTTGCCGAGCCGGACCTGGTCGGGCAGCCGGGCCGGCCGGTTGTCCTGCAGCGCCGTGGTCTGCGGCAGCATCATCGAGCAGCCGCCGAGCAGCAGGGCGCAAACGACAACGCCCACCAGCCGGTGGGCGTTGCTGCAGCGGGGCAGGCTCATCGATACGAGTACCAGGCCCAGATCGCCAGGGCGATCACCAGGGCCCAGCCCCAGGCGGCATTGTTGGCGCCGGCCGGGAGCGCGTTGATGTTGTTCGCCAGGCTTTGCACTTCGGCGTCCGTCATGGCGGCGACGCGCTCCTTGGCGGTGGTGGCATCGACGCCGAGGGCCTGCAGCTGGCGGGCGACGTCGGGGCGCGCGACGGTGTTGATGAGGTTGGCCCGCTGCACCCCGGCACCTGCGGCGGACGCCACCTGGTCGGTGCCGATCATCGCCGCCTGCACCGTCTGGAACGGCAGTGCGAACATCGATACGACCAACAGCCGGCCGATGATTTTCATGATTGTCGCGTTCATCACGTTACCCCCATCCAAGAGTTGAAAGGAAAGCGCTGATCGGCATCTTAGGAAGCCGCGCGCCCGGGCTGAATTCCGCCAAACCGGTAATTTCGCTACCCACCGGGCAGTAGGCGTTCGGCGCCTGTCGCCCGGTGGCGACAGCGGAATCCGGCGGCGATTCGGATCAGGATGGCGGCACCGCCGCGGGTCCGCCCGGATCCGGGCCATGCCAAAGCCACAGGAGCATCGATGGATACCGTTCTGAACGACATTGCGACCGGCGAAGACGCCCTCGCGCCCTTCTACGCCGCCGGCGCGGGCGTCCTGCGCACCACCTACGAGGCCGAGCTGGTGCGGCTGGCGCGCCAGTACGCGGCCTTCGCCGGCAGCACGCGCAATGCGCTGAGCCTGATCTCGGGCCTGCGCAATGCCAGCGAAGTCAAACTTGACGGCCCGGCCGGCGGCGCGTCGTTCGTGCCGCCAACCGAGCCGATGGGCTGGAGCCGCGTGCAGCGCATCCTCAACCTGGCGCGCGCCGGACTGACCTCGCTCGGCATCGAGAATCCGCAGCCGTCGCACATCGCCGCCGCGCTGATGGGCGGCACGCTGGAGACCGAACACGGCACGGTGGGCTTCCCCGGCGTCCTGCGCATGCACAGCGCGCGCATCGACTGGACGCGCATCGCGCACGCCTTCGCGCTGGCCGCGCCGGCCACCGTGCTCCAGCACCCGCACGCGCGCTAGGCGGATTCCCGCGAGCGGGCACGCCGGATGCCGTCGGCGGTGACCAGCACGAACAGCGCCAGTGCGGCGGCGTTGCCCAGCGCGCCCCAGGCGCGCCAGGCCGGCTGCCCGAGCAGGTCGCCGGCCACCCGCACCAGCAGGCTGGCCTCGAGGAGCGCGAGGTGCGCGTAGAACAGCGGCGAGTAGGGCACTTCCACGTCCAGCAGGCCGGGGAGGACTTCCGGCGCGTGGCCCATCGCCGCGGCGAAGATGAAGCCGAGGAACACCGCATGCAGGCCGGCGTCGTAAAGCGGGCCTCCGGCTGCCGCGAAAGGCAGTGCGAGCCCGCCGACGCCCAGCCAGAGATAGCCGCTGACCAGGGCCGCCGCCGTGTAGCGGACCTGCCGGCGATGGCCGAGGTTGAGCCGGGCGACGTCGGTGGCCAGCAGCCAGACGGCCGTGCTGACGAGCCCGCCGCCGACGGCGACGGCGCCCCAATGCCACTGCCACGGCAGCGCGAGGGCGCCGCCCACCAGCAGCGCCACGGCTGCGCCCAGCAGCGCCAGCACGCCGGCGGTCGGCCGCCGCAGGTGGGAAAGCTCGAGGCGTTCGCCGACCACGGTCAGCACCAGGAAGGCCAGCCAGGCGCCGGCGGCGTCGCTGGCCGGCGATCCCCACAGCCAGATCGCATTGCCGGCGACGCCGCACAGCGCCCCGACCAGGGCCACGCCGGCATGCGGCGCGCGGTCGCGGCGCCAGTGGCCGAAGGCCATCAGCGCCAGCACCGCGCTGCCCGCCAGCAGCAGCGAGGCGGAGACATCGTGCGGGGCGCCGAAGGCCGTCAGCAGGCCGCCCAGCGCGCTGCAGGCGGGCCCCAGGTAGGCCGGGCGCCGGCCCGCGGCGGCGGCATGCTCGAGCCCGATCAGCGTGCCGAAGAAGGCCGCGACCATCAGCGCGCCGTGGAAGGTGGCCGGCTGCGTGCCGGGCAGCGGCACGCTCCAGTCGAGCCGCCAGAGGCCGCCCAGCACGCCCAGGACGAGGGCGATGGCGCCCGCAGCCATGAGAAGTCCGCGCTGCCAGCGCCGCAAGTCCTTGCCTGCCATAACGAAGTTTCTTGCTCTTATTCGGAACGCGTAGTTTAGCCAACAACGCGCTCGGCCGCGGCCGAAAGAATCCCGTAAGCCCGCCGTGTCAGACTTGACGGTGGGTGAGAGCGCTGCTCGAACTCAGACTAATTAGTAGAAAAAGACCGCCGGAGGGGAAAATGGAACTGTTCTGGAAGTTCTACGACTGGAACGAGCGCACGTTCTGGAATTCGCTCACCAAGAAATTGATGAGCTTCCTGCTGCTGTTCTTCATCGACGTCGCGTTCCTTGCCGTCTTCATGTACCACAAGAACCTGGCTGCGGCGGAACTCGCCAAGGCGCACGCCGACGCGGCGCTCGCCCAGCACATCAGCGACGTGCTCGACCGCGGCTTCGACGTGATGGTCGTGCTGACGGTCGTCGCGCTGGCCTGGAACCTCCTGCAGATCGTCTACCTGCGCCACCTGATCGTCCGCCCGATCCGTTCGATCTCGTCGGTGTTCGACGAGATCGCCAACGGCGAGGGCGACTTCTCGCGCAACCTGCCGACCGTCACCCACGACGAGCTGCGCACGCTGGCGGAGAGCTACAACCGCTTCGCCGACAAGATGCGCCAGATCATCGGTGAGGTGCGCAAGATGAGCGTCAGCATCGCGCGCGAGGCGGTGGTGGTGAAGAAGAGCGTCTCCGCCACGGCGACGCGCGCGGCGCGCCAGGGCGAGATCACCGAGGCGGTGTTCGGCGCCAGCACCGAGGCGACCCAGGCGATCCACGAGGTGTCGGCCTCCGCCGAGGTCATCTCGCACTCGACCGGCGCCAACCTGGATTCGGCGCGCGCCTCGTTCGACGAGACGCTGCAGATCGTCGGCAAGGTGCAGGCGGTGAGCGACCGGCTGGGGCGCTTCAACGAAACCGTCGGCAGCCTGGCCGAGCGCTCGGAGAGCGTGCGCCAGATCGCCGCGCTGATCAAGGAAGTGGCCGACCAGACCAACCTGCTGGCGCTCAACGCCGCCATCGAGGCGGCGCGCGCCGGCGAGGCGGGCCGCGGCTTCGCCGTCGTGGCCGACGAGGTGCGCAAGCTGTCCGAGCGCGTCAACCAGGCGACGCAGGAGATCAACCAGAACATCGCCGGCATGACGACGCTGGTCAAGGACACGCAGACCGAGAACGAGGCCATCAATTCCGACATCCGCGAGACGCGCGAGGTGGTCGAGCGATCCGCCGACGAGTTCCGCAAGATGGTGAACGACTTCGAGCGCACCAGCGACCAGCTCAACCAGATCGCGGCGGCGATGGAGGAGCTGACGGCGACCAACGGCCAGGTGCACGACGCGGTGAACCAGGTGCACTCGCTGTCGTCCGAGGTGACGGGCAGCATGAAGGCCTCGGAGGAATCGACCATGACGCTGGCGGCGGCGACCGAGAGCGTGCAGGAGCTGGTGTCGCGCTTCAAGATCGGCCAGGGCGCCTTCGACTACAACGTCGACCAGGCGCGCACGTTCCGCGACGCCGCCGCGCAGAAGCTCGTCGAACTGGCGGCCGCCGGCATCAACATCTGGGACCAGAGCTACCGGCCGATCCCCGGCACCAGCCCGCAGAAGTACGAGGTCAGCTACCTGCGCGAGTTCGAGCAGCAGATGCAGCCGCTGCTGGAAAGCTGCCTGGCGGGGCTGCGCGGCGGCAACTACGCGATCCTCACCGACGTGCGCGGCTACGCCGCGATCCACAACCTCAAGTTCTCCAAGCCGCTGACCGGCGACGCGCAGGTCGACCTGGTCGGCAACCGCACGCGCCGCATCTGGGAAGACCCGACCGGGCAGCGCGCCGCCAAGAACGTGCAATCGATGCTGTTGCAGACCTACGCGCGCGACACCGGCGAGATCCTCTCCGAGATCGACATGCCGATCGTCATCAACGGGCGCCACTGGGGCGGCATCCGCATCGGCTGCGACAGCAGGACGCTGCTCGAGCAGTGAGGCAAATTGCCGCAGCCTGAAAGGCGGCACGGCGGTCCCGGCGCGGGATGCGGGATAATCGCGGTCCCATGTCCGATTCCATCGCCGACCAGGAGAGCACCCGCGCCACGCTGCGCCGGCTGATCCAGCTGCGCTGGTGGCTGCTCGCCGGCGCCGCCGCGGCCCTCGCCGCGGTTCCCGCCGGGCTCGGCATTCCCCTGCCGCTGGCGCCGCTGCTGGCCGCGCTGGCGCTGCTGGCCGCCTTCAATGCGCACGCCGCGCGCCGGCTCTCGGCGGGCGAGCGCCTGACGCGCGCCGCGCTGGCGGTGCAGGTCGGCGTCGACCTGGTGGTCCTCGGCGTGCTGCTGTTCCTCACCGGCGGCGGCGCCAACCCGCTGGTCTCGCTGCTGCTGCTGCCCGTCGCCGCGGCGGCGCTGGTCCTGCCGCCGGCCTGGGCAGCGGGCATCGCGACGGCCGCCGTGGCCGTCTATTCCTTCCTGTTCGCCTGGTCGGTGCCGCTGCAGGTCGGCGACGCGGCGCGCGCCACCAGCCTGCACCTGGCCGGCATGTGGCTCACCTTCGTCGTCTCGGTGATCCTGATCGCCTGGCTGATCGTGCGCATGACGGCCGCCATCCGCAGCCGCGACGCCGAACTGGCGGCCGCGCGCGAGCAGGCGCTGCTCGACGAGCGCGTCGTTGCGCTGGGCGCGCTG
>DASVZD010000408.1:0-3753 GCA_036391815.1 Rhodocyclaceae bacterium | reverse complement strand
GGAGGTGCTGCCCAAGAACATCCTGATGATCGGCCCGACCGGCGTCGGCAAGACGGAGATCGCGCGGCGGCTCGTTCGCGCTGGGGCTCAAGGCTGCGGGCGCCGTGCGCGAAGTCGTCGGTCTCGGGCGCAGCCGCGCGCCGCTCGAGGACGCCTTGGCGCTCGGCGTCATCGATCGCGTCGCGGCCGACTGGGCCGAAGCCGCGCAGGACGCGGACCTGGTGCTGCTCGGCATGCCGGTGGGCCAGATGCCGGCGGTGATGGCGGCGCTGGCGCCGCACCTGCAGCCCGGTACGGTGGTGACGGACGGCGGCAGCACCAAGGCCGATGTCGTCGCCGCGGCGCGCGCCGCCTTCGGCGCCAAGATCGGCCAGTTCGTCCCCGGCCACCCGATTGCCGGAGCCGAGAAGAGCGGCGTATCGGCGGCCAAGGCCGACCTCTACGTCGACAAGCGCGTGGTGCTGACGCCGCTGGCGGAAAACTCGGCGGCGGACGTGGCGCGCGTGCGCATCGCCTGGGAGGCCTGCGGTGCAAAGCTTTCCGAGCTTTCGGCCGACGAGCACGACCGCGTCTTCGCGGCCGTCAGCCATCTGCCGCACCTGCTGGCCTTCGCGCTGGTGCATGACCTTGCCAGCCGCGAGAACTCGGATCAATTGTTCGGCTTCGCGGCCGGGGGCTTTCGCGACTTCACGCGCATCGCCAGCAGCCATCCCGAGATGTGGCGCGACATCTGCGTGGCGAACCGCGTCGCCCTGCTGAAGGAGCTCGACGCCTACGTCGCCGAACTGCTGCGCACCCGCGTGCTGCTGGCTTCCGCCGACTCGGCGGGCCTCGAAGGCATGTTCGCCACGGCGCGCGCCCGGCGCGACGCCTGGCTCGACACGCTGAAGCCCCTGTCGAGCGAGTGATGGACTTCCTCGAGCTTCCCGCCCTGCATCGCGCAGCGGGCACCGTGCGGCTGCCGGGATCGAAAAGCATATCCAACCGCATGCTGCTGCTCGCCGCGCTGGCGGACGGCACGACCGAGATCCGTGACTTGCTGGACTCCGACGATACGCGAGTCATGCTCGATGGCCTCCGCGCGCTCGGCATAGCGCTTGAACGGGCGGGCACGAATGCCTGGCGCGTCACCGGCGCCGGCGGTCCGTTCCCCGTGAAGCGCGCCGATTTGTTTCTCGGCAATGCGGGCACGGCGGTGCGTTCGCTGACCGCCGCGCTGGCGATGTCGGGCGGCCACTACACGGTTTCCGGCGTCGCGCGCATGCATGAACGTCCGATCGGCGATCTCGTCGATGGCCTGCGCCAGATCGGCGCAGACGTCCGCTATGCGGGCAGCGAAGGCTTCCCGCCGCTGGAGATCGGTCCGGCCGACATTGCGCTGTCGGGCCCGATCAAGGTTCGCGGCGACGTTTCCTCGCAGTTCCTGACGGCCTTGCTGCTGGCCCTGCCGCTGACCGGCAAGGACGCCGCGGTCGAGGTCACGACCGAACTTATCTCGAAGCCCTATATCGAGATCACCCTGAACCTGATGGCGCGCTTCGGCGTGGCGGTCGAACGCGAGGACTGGCGGCGCTTCACGATCCGCGGCGGCCAGCGCTACCGCAGCCCCGGCGTCGTCTACGTCGAGGGCGATGCCTCGGCGGCATCCTACTTCCTGGCCGCCGGCGCCATCGCCGGCGGGCCGGTGCGAGTGGAGGGCGTCGGGCGCGCCGGCATCCAGGGCGACATCCGCTTTGCGGAAGCGCTCGAGCAGGTCGGCGCGCAGATCGAGTGGGGCGACAACTTCGTGATTGCGCGCGGACCGGCGTCCGGGAAGCTGAGGGCCTTCGACCTCGACCTCAACCATATTCCCGACGCCGCCATGACGCTGGCGGTGGCGGCGCTGTTCGCCGACGGTCCGTGTGCGCTGCGCAACATCGGCTCCTGGCGCGTCAAGGAAACCGACCGCATCGCCGCCATGGCGACGGAACTGCGCAAGGTCGGCGCGGCGGTGGAGGAGGGCCCCGACTTTATCCGCGTGACGCCGCCGGCCAGGCTGGCGGCACATGCCGCGATCGACACCTACGACGACCACCGCATGGCGATGTGCTTCTCGCTGGTAAGCCTGGGCGGCGTGCCGGTGCGCATCAACGACCCGAAGTGCGTGGCCAAGACTTTCCCGGAGTATTTCATGGCATTCGAGCAAGTGGCGGCCCCGGTGGTCGCGATCGACGGCCCATCCGCCTCGGGCAAGGGCACGGTGGCGCAACGGGTGGCGGCCCGGTTGGGGTTCCATTTCCTCGACAGCGGCGCGCTTTATCGCCTCACCGCGCTGGCGGCCATGCGAAGCGGGGTGGCGCTGGATCGCGAGGCCGAAGTGGCGGCCGTGGCGGCCGCGCTGCCGGCCGAATTCCTCGGCGATCGCATCCTGCTGGCCGGCGACGACGTGACCGAGGCGATCCGCACCGAGGAAGCGGGGGTGGGCGCATCCAAGGTTGCCGTTCTGCCGGCCGTCCGCGCCGCGCTGCTGGACCGCCAGCGCGCCTATCGGCGCCTGCCGGGGCTGGTCGCCGACGGCCGCGACATGGGCTCGGTGGTGTTTCCCGAAGCGGAAGCCAAGGTCTTTCTCACGGCCAGCGCCGAAGCGCGGGCGGAACGCCGCCATAAACAGTTGATCGAAAAGGGGATGCCTGCTAAGATGCGTCCCCTTTTGCAGGACGTTGTAAACGAAATGAGGGAACGCGACGCGCGCGATGCAGCGAGAAGCGTGGCGCCCCTCAAGCAGTGCGCCGATGCCGAGCTGGTCGATACGACGGCCATGGGCATCGACGAAGCGGTTGCCGCCGTGATGGACATCGTCCGTCGGCGGATGCCGCGTCAGGAGTCGTGACGGCCGCCAGGCCGCTCGGCAGTGTCTAACCAACCCCGTCGCGAGACGGAAATCTGGAAACTCTATGTCTGCTACCTCAGTTGCACAGAACCCCACCGAAAGCTTCGCCGCCCTCTTCGAGGAAAGCCTGTCGCGCCAGGAAATGCGCGCCGGCGAAGTCATCACGGCTGAAGTCGTCCGCATCGACCAGAACTACGTGGTTGTCAACGCGGGTCTCAAGTCCGAATCCTTCATCGCGGTCGACGAGTTCAAGAACGACCGCGGCGAAGTCGAAGCGCAGCCCGGCGATTTCGTCCAGGTCGCCATCGAGATGCTGGAAGACGGCTACGGCGAAACGCGCCTCTCGCGCGACAAGGCCAAGCGCATCGCCGCCTGGAACGACCTCGACAAGGCGTTGACCGACGGCGCGCTGGTCAAGGGCGTGATCACCGGCAAGGTCAAGGGCGGCCTCACCGTCATGGCCAACGGCATCCGCGCGTTCCTGCCGGGCTCGCTGGTCGACACCCGTCCGATCAAGGACACCACGCCGTTCGAAGGCAAGGAATTCGAATTCAAGGTCATCAAGCTCGACCGCAAGCGCAACAATGTCGTGCTGTCGCGCCGCGCCGTGCTCGAGGCCAACATGGGCGAAGAGCGCCAGAAGCTGCTGGAGAACCTGCAGGAAGGCACCGTCGTCAAGGGTATCGTCAAGAACATCACCGACTACGGCGCGTTCGTTGACCTCGGCGGCATCGACGGCCTGTTGCACATCACCGACCTGGCCTGGCGCCGCGTGCGTCACCCGTCGGAAGTGCTCAACGTCGGCGACGAAGTCACCGCCAAGGTGCTCAAGTTCGACCAGGAGAAGAACCGCGTCTCCCTGGGCATGAAGCAGCTCGGCGAAG
>DASVZD010000407.1:0-5422 GCA_036391815.1 Rhodocyclaceae bacterium | reverse complement strand
TCGCAGAAGTGCGTGCGCGCCGGCGGCAAGCACAACGACCTGGAGAACGTGGGCTACACGGCACGCCACCACACCTTCTTCGAGATGCTCGGCAACTTCTCCTTCGGCGACTACTTCAAGCGCGACGCGATCCACTACGCGTGGGAGCTGCTGACGGAAGTCTTCAAGCTGCCGAAGGACAAGCTGTGGACTACGGTGTATGCGGAGGACGACGAGGCCTACGACATCTGGACCAAGGAAATCGGCGTGCCGGCCGAGCGTTGCATCCGCATCGGCGACAACAAGGGCGCGCGCTACGCCTCCGACAACTTCTGGATGATGGGCGACACCGGGCCCTGCGGTCCCTGCAGCGAGATCTTCTACGACCACGGCCCGGAAATCCCCGGCGGCCCGCCCGGCTCGCCCGACGAGGACGGCGATCGCTACATCGAGATCTGGAACAACGTGTTCATGCAGTTCAACCGCGACGAGAAGGGCGTGATGCACAAGCTGCCCAAGCCTTCCGTCGACACCGGCATGGGTCTCGAGCGCATCAGCGCGGTGCTGCAGCACGTGCACAGCAACTACGAGATCGACCTGTTCGTCAATCTCATCAAGGCGGCGGCGCGCGAGACCTCCGCGGCGGACATGGACTCGCCGTCGCTCAAGGTGCTGGCCGACCACATCCGCGCCTGCTCGTTCCTGCTGGCCGACGGCGTGATCCCCGGCAACGAGGGCCGCGGCTTCGTGCTGCGCCGGATCATCCGCCGCGCCATCCGCCATGGCTACAAGCTCGGCGCCCGCGCACCCTTCTTCCACCGCATGGTGCCGGACCTCGTCGCCGAGATGGGCGACGCCTACCCCGAGCTGAAGAGCGGGCAGGCGAAGATCATGGACATGCTGAAGCTCGAGGAGGAACGCTTCTTCTCGACCATCGAGCACGGCATGGCGATCCTCGACGGCGAACTGGCCGAGATGGACAAGAGCGGTGCCAAGGTCTTCAACGGCGAGACGGCGTTCAAGCTGCACGACACCTACGGTTTCCCGCTCGACCTGACCGCCGACGTCTGCCGCGAGCGCGGCGTGACGGTCGATGCCGGCGCCTTCGACAAGGCGATGGCGCGGCAGAAGGAACAGGCGCGTGCGGCCGGCAAGTTCAAGATGGCGGCCGCGCTCGAATACAGCGGCGCGCCGACCGCCTTCCATGGCTACGACACGCTCGAGGAGAAGGGCAAGGTGCTGGCGCTGTACAAGGATGGTGCGCCAGTGAAGCAACTCGCCGAAGGCGACCTCGGCGTCGTCGTGCTCGATCACACGCCGTTCTACGCGGAATCCGGCGGCCAGGTCGGCGACCAGGGCCTGCTGCAATCGACGGCCGGCATCTTCGCGGTGGAAGACACGCAGAAGATTCAGGCGGCGGTGTTCGGCCACCACGGCATCCTCAAGACCGGCACGCTGTCGGTCGGCGACGCGGTGACGGCGAAGGTCGATACCCAGGCGCGCGGCCGCACCATGCGCAACCACTCGGTCACGCACATCATGCACAAGGCGCTGCGCGAAGTACTGGGCCCGCACGTGCAGCAGAAGGGCTCGCTGGTCGATCCCGACAAGACGCGCTTCGACTTCGCCCACAACCAGCCGATGAGCGACGACGAGATCCGCCGCGTCGAGAAGCTGGTGAACGCCGAAATCGTGGCGAACTCCGCGACGGAGGCGAAGGTGATGCCGATCGCCGAGGCGCAGAAGTCGGGCGCCATGATGCTGTTCGGCGAGAAGTACGGCGACGAAGTGCGCGTGTGCAGCATCGGCTCCTCCAAGGAATTCTGCGGCGGCACCCACGTCTCGCGCACCGGCGACATCGGCCTGTTCAAGATCGTCGCCGAATCCGGCGTCGCCGCGGGCGTGCGGCGCGTCGAGGCGGTGACCGGCGACAATGCGGTCGCCTACGTGCAGGCGCTGCAGATCGAACTCGATTCGGTCGCCTACGAACTGGGCTTCAGCTCGGCCTCCGGCGACCTGATGGTGCAGAAGGTGCGCGCGCTGCAGGAGCAGCTGCGCCAGGAGCGCCGCGAGAAGGCGCAGCTGATGGCGAAGTTCGCCGCCAACCAGGGCGACGACCTCGTTTCCGGCGCGGTCGACGTCAAGGGCGTCAAGGTGGTGGCGGCAAAGCTCGAGGGTGCCGACGCCAAGGCGCTGCGCGAGACGCTCGACAAGCTCAAGGACAAGCTGAAGAGCGCGGCTATCGTGCTCGGTTC
Source organism: Rhodocyclaceae bacterium (assembly GCA_036391815.1). GTDB lineage: Bacteria > Pseudomonadota > Gammaproteobacteria > Burkholderiales > Rhodocyclaceae > Nitricoxidireducens. The sequence goes on along the minus strand of DASVZD010000407.1, from coordinate 3,188 downwards.
TTCCGCGGACGGCAAGGTGACGCTGATTGCGGGTGTCACAGCCGATCTCACGTCCAAAGTGAAGGCGGGCGAGCTGGTGAACTCCGTCGCCCAGCAAGTGGGCGGCAAGGGCGGTGGCCGGCCTGACATGGCGCAGGCGGGCGGGACGCAGCCGGAGCATCTCGATGGCGCGCTGGCATCGGTGCGCGGCTGGGTCGAGCAGCGGCTCTAGGCGCGCCGGCGCTCAATCGCCCGAGGTGGGATCGGGGTCTTCGCGGTAGTACACCTGCGCCGCTTCCGGCGGTCCGGCGCTGGTTCCTTCCAGCAGGATCGCGCCGCCGGAGATCGCCAGCCAGAGAAGGATGCCCTGCATCCAGCCCCCGGCGACAATCCAGGCGATCGGCGCGCTGGTCCAGAGACTCAGGCAGTTGAAGCAGTCGAGCAGGGTGGCGAGGAAGCTGCCTTCGCAGCGTCGGCGGAAGCGAACGAAGACTTCCCATGGTCCGTCCTCCGCATGCAGCAGGTGAGTCAGGCGCCAAGCCGCCAGTATCCCGAGGATGAGCCAGTAGAGGTCGTTCATGCGTGAGGCCCCTCAGCCCCTCGCGACCTGCCTGAGATTCGGGATGCCGGCGAAGCCGGGGACGTCGCGCGAATCGACGGCCACCTGAAAGCCCGGTCGCTCGAACCGATAATCCCTGCCGCTGGCCGGCCCCCTGACCGTCATGCCGGTTCGTCCGAAGTACTCGAACCAGACGGCGACAGGGGTCGCGTGCCTTGCCGACGGCTCCAGCGGCAGCAGGCTTCGGCGCGACGCGGCGTAGGCACGCAGTTGATTCCGATGTTTTCCGCAGCACATGCGATTCTCCCGCGATGGGACGCACCGCAGCCGGTGCGTCCCATCGGCATCAGGCGTTGACGACCGCGACCGAAAGAGCGGCCATGGTGCCGCCGTACCAGGCGATGTCGTACAGCCAGTCAGCGACGTAGCCGGTGGTGTCGCCCGGATCGAAGCAGCGGCTGTACGCATGGATGCCGAAGCCGTAGGCGCCCTGGTTGTCCGCGGCGAAGTTGAGCCGGAAGATCGCGGATCGCGTCACGTTGTTGTCCGCAGGCCCCGTGTGCCAATGGCCGACCGAGTCGTCGGAGGTGGTCTTGGTCAGCACCGCGGACGCCGCGCCGCAGCCGTAGCCGTACAGGGCCGCCTCGCGCAGGTGCGTGGCGGACGCCTGCCAGGTCACGCAGAACTCGATGTCGTCCCCGACGCCGCGGCGGACGACCGGGCAATGCAGCGGCAGCGGCGTCCATGAGGCGTCGCTGCACGGCAGCGTGTCGTTCTGTGCGACGCGCCAGGCGAGGCCCAGGAACGCGGCGGTCGGCGCCGAATTGTCGATCTCGAAGCGCACCGGCTGCGAATAGCTGATGTGAGCCTTCGCGGCCGTGGCGATTTCGAGACGGACGGAATAGCTGCCGTCCTGGAACCCTCGGGTCGGCCAGGCGAGCAGCAGGTAGGGCACCAGCCAGTTCGCCGGATCCGGAAGCACGGAGTACCAACCGTTCGGGTCGCCGTTGACCCAGACCGGCGTGTTCTCGAGCGGGCGGAAGGTCGGCCAGGCCGGCACGATCAGCGGCGATTCCGGGCCGCCGTTGAAGCGGTACAGCAGCCGGTAGCAGGCGCCGTTCTGCACCTGGTTGCAGCCGCGCAGAAGCAGAGTCCGGGCGAAGGGCGCGGTGGCCGGACGATCCCCGGCCACCGAGCCGCGGACTGCACCATCCGCGTGGGGCGGATTCGCTCGTCGGCCGTAGCCGGTGGCGCCGTCATAGTAGGGCGTCCCGGCGGCCGGTCCGCTGAGCGGCATCAGGCTTGCCGAGACGATGCCGACGCCGGCCCCCAGTTGGCTGCAGTCGACGTCCGGCATCGGCCCGCAGCTCCAGGTCGCCACGGCGCTCTGCGAGGCGTGCAAGGTGACGTCGGCGATGGGGCCGCTGTTCCAGGCCACGTCGAAATAGCCGTTGCCGTAGATGACCTCCTGCGTGCCGTCGCCGTTGACGTCTTGCGTGACCTCGAAGGAAATGTCGGGCACATCGAGGATCGGGACGATTTCCCGCTCGAGCGCCAGATGGCAGTTCCAGCGCAGGAAGGGGCCGACGTAGCGGTGCAGGTCGAGACTGTGCTTGCGCGGCGTCTCGGCATTCAGGTGGGAGGCCAGCGCCTTCGCCCCGTCCTTGGCGACACGGGCGCTCAGCTCGGCCAGCTGCGGCGACAGCGGCGGCGGAACCGCCTTCGAGAAGGCCGGCCGATCGAGCAGCGCGCGTGCGTCGACGCCCTTGCCCATCGTCATGGCGTTGCGCACCGCCAGCTGGAGCTGCAGTCCGCGTGCCGGGCCGAGCAGGTCCGTCACCTTCTGCAGGGCGCGTCCGCCGTCCCTGGCGAGCGCGCCGGCGCTCACCGGGCCGGGACCATGCGGAGGAATGGGGTTGTCGTCGGTCGCCACCAGGTGCAGGCGGCGGATCAGGTCGGCGATGCTCGGTTTGATCCAGATCTCGGGATCGCATTCCCATTCGAGTCGCCAGCGCACGATCCAGTCGATGTCGAAACGCGGAATCCAGACGCAGAACCTGCCGCAGGCATCGGTGGTGGCGGTGGCGATCAGTTCCCGCGAACAGAAGATCGGATAGAACCAGGCCCAGGGCAGATCGAAGGGAAAGTAGCCGACGAAATCGCAGTCGGTGTCGTAGACGTTGACGGTGGCGAACGGCACCGGCAGGTCGACACCGCTCGCCGGATCGGTCTTGACCACCTGGCCGCAAACACGGCGCATCAGCAGAAGTTCGGGATCGATGCGCCAGCGCAGGTTCTGCGCCAGTTCTGCGACGGTGGCGCCCTGCAGCTTCTTCGCGTCGATGCCGGACAGGGCGGCTAGGCGCAGGCTTTGGCGTTCCTTCAGCTTGATTTCGTCGGGCGCCTGCCTGACGCCCTTATCGTTGGCTTTGCTCATACTGTCTCCTCGCTGTTTCATGGTGGATGGGGACTGCGGAGGAACTGCAGAACATGGAAAACGAACCAGCACGCGGTCGCATGCTGGACGCTAGTATCGGCAACCGGAATGGCGTACGTCAACGTCATAGGTCGACGTCATATTTCGAAAGTACGGGGGGAGGGGCGCCGTGGCGCAGCGCTGGCGAGCAGCAGCGCGGCCGGTCAGTCGTCT
>DASVZD010000406.1:0-1778 GCA_036391815.1 Rhodocyclaceae bacterium | reverse complement strand
CACTTCGGTACCGGCCAGCGTGTAGCGGTAGATGTTGTCGACGAAGAACAGGATGTCGCGGCCTTCGTCGCGGAAGGCTTCGGCCATGGTCAGGCCGGTCAGCGCCACGCGCAGACGGTTGCCCGGGGGCTCGTTCATCTGGCCGAACACCATGCCGACCTTGTCGAGAACGTTGGAGTCCTTCATCTCGTGGTAGAAGTCGTTGCCCTCGCGGGTACGCTCGCCCACGCCAGCGAACACGGACAGACCCGAGTGCTGCTTGGCGATGTTGTTGATCAGCTCCATCATGTTCACGGTCTTGCCGACGCCGGCGCCGCCGAACAGGCCGACCTTGCCGCCCTTGGCGAACGGGCAGATCAGGTCGATAACCTTGATGCCGGTCTCGAGCAGCTCGGTGGCGGGCGACAGTTCGTCGAACTTCGGCGCGTACTGGTGGATGGCGCGGCGATCCTGCGTGGCGATCGGGCCGGCTTCGTCGATCGGGCGGCCCAGCACGTCCATGATGCGGCCCAGCGTGGCGTGGCCGACAGGCACCGAGATCGGCGCGCCGGTGTTCTTCACGCTCATGCCGCGGCGCAGGCCGTCGGAGGAGCCCAGCGCAATGGTGCGCACGACGCCGTCGCCGAGCTGCTGCTGCACTTCGAAGGTGAGGCCGGCTTCGGCGTTTCCGACATCGGCGTCGTCGAGAACCAGCGCGTCGTAGACCTTCGGCATTGCCTCGCGGGGGAACTGAATGTCCACCACGGCGCCGATGCACTGGACGATGTTTCCGTTGCTCATGGTCATATCCTTAATAACTTAGACGGCAGCCGCGCCGCCGACGATTTCAGAAATTTCTTTGGTGATCGACGCCTGGCGCGCCTTGTTGTAGATCAGCTGCAGTTCCTTGATCACGTTGCCGGCGTTGTCGGTGGCGGACTTCATCGCCACCATGCGCGCCGACTGCTCGGACGCCATGTTCTCGGCCACCGCCTGGTAGATCAGGGCTTCGACGTAGCGCACCAGCAGCTCCTCGACCACCACCTTGGCTTCGGGCTCGTACAGGTAGTCCCAGTGGCCTTCGGGGGTGCCGAGGCGTTCGCCGGTCAGCGGCAGCAGCTGCTCGAGCTGCGGCTCCTGCTTCATGGTGTTCACGAACTTCGTGTACGCCAGGTAGACGACGTCGATCTCGCCCTTCTCGAAGGCGTCGATCATCACCTTGATCGGCCCGATCAGCTTCTCGAGGTGCGGCGTGTCGCCGAGGTGCCCGACCTGCGACACCACCCTGGCGCCCATGCGCTGCATGAAGCCGAGGCCCTTGTTGCCGATGCAGGTGACGCGGACATCCTCGACGCCGTTCTTCTCCCACTCGCGCATGCTGTTCATGGCGAGACGGAGCACGTTGGTGTTGAGGCCGCCGCACAGGCCCTTGTCGGTGGTGACGACGATCAGGCCGACGCGCTTGACGGCGCCGGGTGCCGAGGTGTCGCACTTCGCGAGGAAGGGATGGCGAAAGTCCGTGTTGTTCGCCGCCGACAGATTCGCCGCCAGGCGCCGGATCTTCTCCGAGTAGGGACGGGCCGCACGCATCCGCTCCTGCGCCTTGCGCATCTTGGATGCGGCGACCATCTCCATCGCCTTGGTGATCTTCTTGGTGTTCTGGACCGACTTGATCTTGGTCCGGATCTCTTTACCGCCAGCCATGAGGCTCTCCTAGACGATTAGGCCCAGTTCTTCTTGAACTCGGCCACGGCCGCGTTGAGCGCGGCTTCGCCATCCTTGTCCAGGTCCTTGGTGGT
>DASVZD010000405.1:0-3184 GCA_036391815.1 Rhodocyclaceae bacterium | reverse complement strand
ACGCCGAGCACTATACCGGGAATGGCGATCGGCGCGGTGGCGAGGAAGCCGAGCACGCGCCAGCCGGTCACCGCCTGACGCGCGGTGACGTAGGCGATCACCACCGCGATCATGGTGCCGATGGTAGCGGTAGCGGTGCCGAGGATGACCGTGTTCTTGAGCGCCAGCGAGGCCGCCGACAGGTCGAACAGCACGAACTCGATATTGTGCAAGGTGGCGTTCTGCCAGGTCAGGAAGGTGGTGGCGACCGGCGAGAATGCCGCGTTGAACAACGCGGCATAGGGCAGGAACACTGGCAGCATGAGAACCAGCAGACACACAATAAAGGCGACCCAGCGCAGGCGATGCAGCGGGATCAGCCGTGGCGCGCCGTATTTGCCGCCGACCACCGAATAGCCGCGGCGACCGAGGATCATATGCTCGGCGCGCAACAGCATGACGGTGAGCACCAGCAGCGGCAGCGAGGCGGCGGCGGCGAGCTCGGGCTTGGGCGGATACTGGAACAGGCTCCAGATTTTGGTGGTCATGGTGTGGAAGCCGGCCGGCAGCGCCAGGATCGCCGGCGAGCCAAACAGCGTCATCGCCTGCAAGAACGCGACCAGAGCACCGGCGAGCAAGGCCGGGAGCACCAGAGGAATTGTGACACGGCGCGCGGTGTACCAGCGTCCGCCGCCCAGAATCGACGAGGCATCCTCAAGTTCGCCGGGCGTGCGGTCGAGCGAATTGGCGACCAACACGAAGACGTAAGGGAACGTGTAGCAGGAGATAACGAAGATGATGCCTTCCAGGGTGTAGATGTTGAAGAGGTGAACGTCTTGTTCTGCGCCGGTCAGGCTGCGGAAGATCTTGTTGAGCAGCCCGCTATTCGGCGCCGCCAGCAGTTCCCATGCGATGGCGCCGAGAAACGGCGGCGTGACGAACGAGGCCGTCACCAGCGCACGGATCACACCGCTGAAGGGCAGGTCCGTGCGCGCCACCAGCCAGCCCATCGGGGCGGCCACCGCACAGCAGATGATGGCGGATGTCGTGGCGATGACGAAGGTGGTGATCAGCGGTTCGAGAAAAGCCGACTCGCTGAACAGGCGATAGAAATTGGCCAGCGTCAGCGAACCCTTGGCGTCGGTCAGGCTGTAGAGAAACAGCCACGACAGCGGTAGCACGATCAGGACGCACAGCACCGCGGCAAAGCCATAGAGAACCGGCTTCGAGACATCTATCCCGAATTTGTGAGGCGCCGGCGTTGCTGGAACGGCGATTGTCATCACACCTTGAATATTTCGGCGTAACGCCTCTTGACCGCGTCCGCCTGTGCATAGACGCCTTCCGGATCCTCCTTCATCAGCTTGATGTCGGCGAGCTTTCGGACGCCAGGTTTTTCCACGGTCTGGCCGTGCGGCGAATACTGGCGGGCCGAATCGACAATCATCTGCTGGGCCTCGCGCGAGTGCATCCAGTTCTGAAACAGGCGCGCGGCATTTGGATTGGGCGCGGCCTTGAAGACCGCGCTTGGGCCGGTGGCGAGCGGCGTGCCCTCCTCCGGATAGATGATGTCGACCGGCTGGCCCGCCTCCTTGTAGCGGATTACAAGGTAGCCCGCGCCGTCCACCATGACCGCGCGTTCGCCGAGCGATATTCTCTTCGGCGTATCGGTCGCCGATTGGACCTGCATAACGTTCTGTGCGGCGAGCTTCACGAAGTAGTCCCAGCCTAGATCGCGTGCGATCTCGAACGTCGCGTTCATGATCGTACCGCTATAGGCCGGATGCGCCTTGACCAGTTTGTCTTTCCATTTCGAATCGAGCAGATCCTTAAAGCTCTTCGGCGCGTCTTCCTTCTTCACCAGATTCGTGTTGTAGGCGATCGGAGAGATCAGAATTCGCGTCGTTACATGCAGCCCCTCGGGGTCGTAGTAACGCTTGTCGTAATACTTCGCGACCTCTTCCGGCACGTACGGTGCAAGCCAGCCGTTGCGTTTCCAGATGATGCAATGCGCCTGGTCTGCGGTGTTGACGACATCGACGGTGTGGATGTTAGAGGAATACTCTTGGCCGATTCGGGTAAAAACGCGTTCGGCGCCGGATCGCTCCACGCGCACAGCAACGCCGGGGAACTTCGCCTCGAATGCCTTGCCGAGACGTTCCGCAAACTGCAAGTCCATCGCTGTGTAAAAGACGACCTTGCCTTCTTTTTTCGCCGCCTCGATCAAGGCCGGTGTCACTGCTTCCGCCGCAGGCGCTGCGGCAACCCGCACGGCAAAGGCGCTGAGGCCAAGCGCCCCAGCACCTTTGAGCACATCACGTTTCGTAAGCTGTTTGGTCATGGCGTCCTCGATTTTTTCCCTCGGCCACGCGCGGGCCTAGGAATGTTTATCTCAGACGTGGAAGATCTTGCTGTAGCGCTGCTTGATCTCGTCGCTCATTTTTTCGACCGCGGCCGGGTCGTCCTTCATCACCTTGATGTCCTTGAACGGCGTGCGGCCGGCTTTTTCCTTGGTGTTCGGATGCATCGAGCGCAGTCCACCGGTGTCGATGATGAGCTGCTGGCATTCCGGCGTGAAGCTGTAGTTGCAGAACAGCCGCGCGGCGTTCGGATTGGGCGCAGCCTTGAACATGCCGGTCGGGCCGACGATCAGCGGTGAGCCTTCGGTGGCGTAAACCGGCGCCACCGGCCCACCCTTCTCGCTGATCTGGAAGATGTTGTACTCGTTGCCGTCGGCCATCACCGCGCGCTCGCCGAGCGCCAGGCGCTTCGGCGGATCGGCCGAGGACTGCACCTGCATAATATTCTGCGCCGCCAGCTTCTCGAAGAAGCCCCAGCCGAGATCTCGCTGCATCTGGTAGGTCGCGGTCATGATGGTACCGCTGTAGCCCGGATGCGCCTTGACGATCTTGCCCTTCCACTTCGGATCGAGCAGATCGGCGAAGCTTTTTGGCGCCTCTTCCTTTTTCACCAGATTCGTATTGTAGGCGATGATGCACACCCAGACGCGGAAACTGGCGAACATACCGTCCGGATCCTTGTGCTCGGCCGGATAGAACTTAGCGACGTCCTCGGGCACGTAGGCTTCGAGCAGATTGCCCCTCTTCCAGACGATGAAATGCGCGGCGTCGGACGAATTGGCGACGTCGACGGCGTGGATGTTGCTGGCGTATTCCTGGCCGATGCGCTGGAACACGCGCTCGGC
>DASVZD010000404.1:0-3716 GCA_036391815.1 Rhodocyclaceae bacterium | reverse complement strand
AGGCGCGCCCCAGGCTCACCACCGCTGCCTGCAGATCCACGAACTTGCCGCTGATCGTCGCTAGAGGCTCGTAGAGCTTGGCCAGATACGTCATTACCAGCAGAAGCGAACCCACACTCAGCAGCCCGGCATCCACGTGCCTAGCGCCCAGCAGCAAGGCGACGGCGCTGCACGCCGCCAGCGTGACCCCAACCAGCACGTAGAAGCCGCCCTGCAGCATCGAGAGTCGAAGCTGCCCGCTGACGTAGTGTCCGGACTGTTCCAGGAAGCGGTCATGCTCGCGGCGTTCCTGGCCGAAGGTCTTCACCACGCGCAAGGCGCCCAGCACCTCCTGGATCACCGACATGGCGAGGCTGTCGCGGTCCTTCACCTCGCTCCATTCGGTGCGCATGCGGCGGCTGTACTTGCGGGTCGCCAGGAATAGCGCCGGACAGGTAAGCAGCGCGACCAGGGCGATGGAGCGGTCGATACAGGCGGTCACATAGAGCATGCCGCCCAGCGTCAGCATGGAACTGAGCAGCGGCAGCATGCCGTTCAAGGCCAGGTCGCGGATAGCCGGAGCGTCGTGCTGGATGCGATAGGTCAGGTCGGCCGCGCCGGCCCGGTCATGATAGGCAAACGAAAGGCGCTGCACATGAAAGAACAGGCGCGAGCGGAAATCGAGCACCAGGCGCTCGCCCGTGTAGGTGTGCAGCAACCAGTTGGCGAAACCGAGCAGGTGCTGCAGCACGCCCACGATCAACATCAGGCCCACCGCCAGGAACAGCTGTGCATTTCTGCCATGCGGTGCGGCCGGCAGCCAGTAGCTCCAGAATTCACGCGTGGCGGACGAGCCGGTCAAACTGTCCACCGCGAGCTTCAGCGGCAGCGGCAACAAAAGCGCAAGGGGAATGGCCAGCAGATCAAGCAGCAGGATGCCCAGCAGCAGGCCTCGCGACGGACGCACCTGCGCCCAGGCACGGCGGACAATCGACTTCCACGCTGGCGGACGAGTGGGCATGGCGCTGAGACGTTAAAGCCCAGCATGTCACCACCTGGCTCTTCCATGCGAGCGTGAAAAGACCTTAAAGAATGGATAAAAACCACTAGGGTGCGTAATCCGCGTGATCGGGTCATCGGGTCATCGGACGGGGTAGATGACCCGATCACCCGATCACCCGATCACCCGATGGCTCGCTGAGCTTTACGCCACAGCCGTGGCGTTCGGGTTTGGCTTCTCGAAGTCGCAGGCCGCATTCGGGCAGGCGATTACCGCGCCCGATTTCAACGTCTTCTCCACCAGATACTCGCTCCCGCAGTTGGGACACTTCTCCGCCAACGGCCGATACGCCGAGGTGAACTTGCATTTTGGATAATTCGAACACCCAAAGAACACATTTCCGCGCTTGCGAGCCTTCTTCTCCACCAACTCGCCGTCCTTGCAGTCCGGACACTTCACCCCGATGAAGTTTTGCTTCACGTACTTGCACTCGGGATAGCCGCTGCAGGAGACGAACTCGCCATAACGCCCATGGCGCAGCACCATGTTTCGTCCGCATTGCGGACATTTTTCTTCCAGCGGCACGTCCGGGACTTTCTTCCCCTGATCGAGGCGCCGCGTCGTCTTGCAATCCGGATATCCGGTGCACGCCATGAACTGGCCGAAGCGCCCGCGCTTCAGCACCATCAGCCGTCCACAGTTCTCGCAATACTCTTCCTGCGAGGTCTCCTGCATATCGGCCGAATCGAGGTCCGGCAGATCGATTGGATTTTCCTTGGTGAAGGTGCAGGAATTCGGATCCTTCTTGTCATACGCGCTGCAGGCGAAGAACGAGCCGTGCTTACCCCACTTGATCACCAGCGGCGAGCCGCAGCGCTCGCACTTTTCGTCCGTGGGCTTCTCCATACGCTTGATGTTTTCCATGTGCTTTTCGGCGTATGCGAGATCAATCTCGAACTTTGCATAGAACTCGGCGAGCGCGTCCGTCCACTTCTTGCCTTCTTCGATTTCGTCCAGCTCTTCTTCCAGCCGTGCAGTGTACTGAGGATCGAAGATGTCCTTGAAGTTCTCGACCAGCAGGTCGGTGACCACGAAGCCGATTTCCGTCGGCACAAACTTGCCGCCGAGCTTCTGCACGTACTGCCGCTCCTGGATGGTGCTGAGGATCGCGGCGTAGGTAGAAGGCCGGCCGATGCCGCGTTCTTCCAGCTCCTTCACCAGCGAGGCTTCGTTGTAGCGCGGCGGCGGTTCGGTGAAATGCTGCTCCGGATGTAGCGCCCTCAGCGTCAGCTTCTGCCCCGCTTCGAGCGGCGGCAGCTTGTGCTTGAGCGCCTCGTCCTCTTCGTCTTTCCCTTCCTTCGACTCTTCGTACACCTTGAGGAAGCCGTCGAACTTCAGCACCGAGCCGGTCACGCGCAGACGATAGGGATCGCTTTGGTCCGCCGGATGGGCATCGATGTCCACCGTGGTCTGATCGAACACCGCCGGGTTGATCTGCGACGCCACAAAGCGCTGCCAGATCAGCCGGTACAGCTTGGCTTCGTCCGGCTGCACATACTTGGCGACCAAATCCGGATGACGCAGTACCGAGGTGGGGCGGATGGCCTCATGCGCCTCCTGCGCCCCCTTCTGCTTGGACTTGTAAACGTTGGGCGACTCCGGCAGATACGGCTCGCCGTAGTTGGAAAGGATCATCTCGCGCAGTTCGTGCAGGGACTCGTTCGAGACCCGCGTCGAGTCGGTGCGCATGTAGGTGATCAGGCCGACCGAGCCCTCGTCGCCGAGTTCCACGCCTTCATACAAGCGCTGCGCCAGCATCATGGTTCGCTTCACGCTGAAGCGCAGCTTGCGCGATGAGTCCTGTTGCAGCTTGGAGGTGGTGAACGGCGCGGCAGCATTGCGCCGGCGCTCGCGCTTATCGACCGAGCGAACGCTCCACTCCGCGGTCTCCAGCGCAGCGCGGATCTTCTCCGCTTCCTCACCGTTGAGAATTTCGAGCTTCTCGCTGGAATCGCCGCGCGAAAGCAGCCGCGCATCGAAGGCCGGCGGCTTACCGGAGGAGAGGTGCGCGTCGATGGTCCAGTATTCCTTCTTCTCGAAGGCCTTGATGTCGCGCTCGCGCTCGACAATCAGCCGCAGCGCCACCGTCTGCACACGGCCGGCGGACAGGCCCCGGCGCACCTTGTCCCACAGCAGGGGCGAGACTTGATAGCCGACCAGGCGGTCCAGCACGCGACGTGCCTGTTGCGCATCGACCAGATTGCGGTCGATCTCGTGCGCCCGCTCAATGCCTTCCTTAACGGCGCGGGGCGTGATCTCATTGAAGGTCACGCGCACGATGCGGGTACCGTTGCCTTCGTCATCGGAAGATTTCTTTTTGCGCTTCGCCTTGGGCGCGCCGTCGCCCAACTCTTCGGCCAGATGCGCGGCAATGGCCTCGCCTTCGCGGTCCGGGTCAGGCGCCAGATAAATGGTCTCCGCCCCCTTCGCCAGCTTTTTCAGCTTGGCGAGAACCTTCTCTTTGCCCGGGATGACGGTGTATTCGGTATCGAAATTGTTTTCCAGATCGACGCCGAGCGTGCTCTTGGGCAGATCCTTCACGTGCCCGAGCGAGGCTTCAACCTCGAAGCCCTTCCCCAGGTACTTCTGGATGGTCTTCGCCTTAGCCGGCGATTCGACAATGACTAACCCTTTTGCCAATGTTCGTTCCTGAATCAATCTTCAAACTTCTGAGACC
>DASVZD010000403.1:0-6018 GCA_036391815.1 Rhodocyclaceae bacterium | reverse complement strand
CCTCGTTCATGGCCGGCGTGTACTTCTCGATCACGCGCTCTGCCCCTTCCTTGATGCGGTCGTCGAAGTGCTGGGCGATGGCGCGCAGGCTCTCGGCGATCTTGGTCGGGCCGAAGAAGTTGTATTCCATCCACGGAATGCCGTACTTCTCTTCCATGTGCCGGCTGATGTAGTTCATCGAGCGGTAGCAGTGCAAGAGGTTGAGCTTGACGTTGGGCGTGTTCTCCATCTCCGCCAGCGTGCCGTCGCCCGACCATTGCGCGACCACGCGCAGGCCCATCTCCTCGAGCAGGATGCGCGAGGCCCAGGCATCGCCGCCGATGTTGTAGTCGCCGAGGATCGCCACGTCGTAGGGCGTCTTCTCGAACGGCTGGTTGTCGCGGTTGGAAAGGATCCAGTCGCGCACCGAGTCGTTGGCGATGTGGTGGCCGAGCGACTGCGACACGCCGCGGAAGCCCTCGCAGCGCACCGGCACGATGCTCTTGCCGATCTCTGCCGACATCTTCTTCGACACCGCCTCGATGTCGTCGCCGATCAGGCCCACCGGGCATTCGGACTGCACCGAGATGCCCTTGTTGAGGGGGAACAGCTGCTCGACCTCGGTGATCAGCTTGGCGAGCTTCTTGTCGCCGCCGAACACGATGTCCTTCTCCTGGAAGTCGGAGGTGAAGTTGATCTCGGAGAAGGTGTCCACGCCGGTGGTGCCGACGTAGTAGTTGCGGCGGCCGCCGCGCGCGTACTGGCCGCAGCCGATGGGGCCATGGGAGATCGAGATCATGTCCTTGATCGGGCCCCACACGACGCCCTTGGAGCCGGCGTAGGCGCAGCCGCGCATGGTCATCACGCCGGGCAGCGACTTGCGGTTGGAGGTGATGCACTTCTTCGACGATTCGAGCGCCTTGTCGTTCACCATCAGGTGCTTGGCGCGGTCCTTCTTCGCCTTCTCGGGATAGACCTCCAGCACCTCCTCGATGAGGGCCTGGGTTTCTTCGCGGGTCAATGCAGACATGGTGATCTTCCTCAGGCGGCGGCGTGGATTTCGACGGTCTTGGCCTTGCCGACGATCGACTCGTCCTCGACTTCCATGATGCCGAACTCCATCAGCAGGTCTTCCAGCTCTTCCATCTCGAGCGGGGTCGGGATGACGAACTTCTTGTTGTCGACGATCTTCTTCGCCAGCGCGCGGTACTCGTCGGCCTGCTTGGCCTTGGGGTCGTACTCGATCACCGTCATGCGGCGGATCTCGGCGTGCTGCACGACGTTGTCGCGCGGCACGAAGTGGATCATCTGGGTGCCGAGCTTGGCGGCCAATGCCTCGATCAGCTCGTCCTCGCGGTCGGTGTTGCGCGAGTTGCAGATCAGGCCGGCCAGGCGCACGCCGCCGGAGTTGGCGTACTTCACGATGCCCTTGGAGATGTTGTTGGCCGCGTACATGGCCATCATCTCGCCCGAGCAGACGATGTAGATTTCCTGCGCCTTGTTCTCGCGGATCGGCATCGCGAAGCCGCCGCAGACGACGTCGCCGAGCACGTCGTAGAACACGAAGTCGAGGTCCTCGTCGTAGGCGCCCTCTTCCTCGAGGAAGTTGATCGCGGTGATGACGCCGCGGCCGGCGCAGCCGACGCCGGGCTCAGGGCCGCCGGATTCGACGCACTTGACGCCGCCGTAGCCGATCGAAAGCACGTCCTCGAGTTCGAGGTCCTCGACCGATCCCGCCTCGGCCGCGAGGTGCATGACGGTCGTCTGCGCCTTGCTGTGAAGAATCAGTCGGGTCGAGTCGGCCTTCGGATCGCAGCCGACGATCATCACCTTCTTGCCTGCCTCGGCGAGCGCCGAGACGAGGTTCTGCGTGGTGGTAGACTTGCCGATGCCGCCCTTGCCATAGATGGCGCATTGACGCAATTTAGCCATGGTGCAATCTCCTAGTGTCTGAAGTCTGTCGGGTGCTGGGCAAATCCCTGGTTCCCGCCCAATGCATCGCAAGGCGCATGCCATCGCATCGCAAATCGGATAACGCGCTGAAATGAATGGGCTAATCGCGAACGAAGAGGCAAGGGCACGGCACGACAGCGGGCCCGCGTCTTGTAGCAATCGCGACAATGCGACCAGCCTTCCCCCTTATGCGCGGCTGCCCATCAACCGCTGCAACCTCCCCGCTGTCATCCTCGGCAGCCTGACTTTCCAGCGCAGTCCCACCGCACTCGCCATCGACGGCATCGCCGAACTGCATGACGGCTTGTTCGACATGCTCGACAGGACCGAAGGCAGCGCGGAAGCCGCGCAGCTGTTCCGCGACTACATTGCCGCGCACTTCCGGCTCGACAACCTCGAGGACGCCGGCCTCGACGACGCTTCCAACAAGCGCGCCAAGGCCAACTGGGTGCGCACGCTGCGGGGCTGGAGCTTCGACTCCGACGGGCGCGAAGGCGCCGTGCTCAAGGGCTGGGTGGAATCGCGCTTCGGCCTCGTCCCGCGCTTCCACCGCGAGCCGCTGCGCGACTTCACCGGCCCGGCCTGGCGGCGCTACGAGGAGATGCGCGCAGCCGGGCTCTACGGCACCAACGCGCTGGAGGCGCAGCTCGACCTGCTCTACGCCTATTGCCAATACGATTTCCGCCGCCGCGCGGTAGACCGGCTCCGCCTCTATCGCGGCATCAACCGCATCGGCGAGCACGAAGTCCTCGCTTCCGAAGGAAAGCGCCAGGTCGTGCTGTTCAACAACCTGGCGTCATTCACCGCGAACCGCGAACGGGCCGGCGAATTCGGCGACTACATCCTGGAGGCCGACGTGCCCGCCGCCAAGGTGTTCTTCCACAGCGGCCTGCTGCCGGGCGTGCTGCGGGGCGAGGACGAACACCTGGTGATCGGCGGCGCTTACGAGATCGTCATGCGCACGCTGTAGCGACGAGGCTTCCTGCGCAAAAGTCGGCGACGAGGCGGCCGTCCCGATAGACGCGCAATTCCCCCGGCGAAAAGCTTCGCCAGCCGTCCGCGGAGAGCGGCTCGCTGGCCACCAGCGTCAGCCCTTCTTCGGCGGCCTCCCGATAGTGCAGACGGTCGTGTCCGTACGCGTACAGCGAGCGGCCATCCGAGAGCAGGAAGTTGAACTGCCCGGTATCCGAGATCGACTTCGCCAGCTTGGTCAGCAGCTCCAGCCAATGCGGCCGCGCGCCCTCGGCGTATTCGCCGGCAATGCCCGCCAGCAGATGGCAGAAAGCCGTTTCGGAATCCGTCTCGCCATCGGGCCGGCAGATGGCGGACGCGCATGGCCAGCGCGTTACCGCGGGCACCGTGCCGTTGTGCGCGAACACCCATTCGCGTCCGCAGCAGGCGTGGGCGAACGGGTGGGTATTCAGCATGCCGGGGACGGGCGGGAAATTGGCCTTGCGCACATGCGCCAGCACGAGCGGTGCGCGCAGCGTGAGCGCCAGTTCCTCCAAGCGTCGGCTCTGGTGCCCCGGTTCCGGAGACTTCTCCATCCGCACCGGGCCGTCCTGCCAATAGGCAACGCCCCAGCCGTCGCCGTTGTCGGCGGTGCCGCCGCCGCGTTGACGGAAAGGCCCCAACCATCGGGCTAGATTGGTCGGCTCAGATGCCGAGGCGCCGAACAGCTCGCACACCGCGTTTCCCCTTTCGCAGGAAGATTGAATATCAGCATTCGCTAATATTATCTATGATGCCGGGTAAGGGGGGCAACATCATGGCTGCTCAAGCACGCACCATCCTCTACGTCCGGTTCCCGGTGTGGAAGATCTGGCCGGGCGGCATCGCCTATCTGGCGGACTATATCCACAAACAGCGTCCCGAGGTTCGTCAGGAAATCCTCGACCTCGCGCTGGTGCCGCTCGGCAAGCGGCGCACCGTCCTGGCGACGCGGCTCCGCGAGCTGCAGCCGGACGTGGTCGCCTTCTCCTGGCGCAACATGCAGACCTTCGGGCCTCACCCGGAGAACGACGCGCTCGACGTGGTGATGAATTTCGACCATTCGCCCAGCCTCTGGCGGCGCGTGCGGGCGGCCTGGCAGGCGGTCGGCATCATCTGGGAGTACGCGGCCGCGCGCCTGCGCAACTTCGCCTACCTGCGGCTCGCGCGCCGGCTGCTTCCCGGCGCCCGCCTGGTGGTCGGCGGCACGGCCGTGTCGATCTTCGCGAAGTACATCGCCCGGAAATGTCCGGCCGATACGGTGGTGGTGGTCGGCGAAGGGGAACCGGCCATGCTGTCGATCGTGGACGGCTTCGCTTCGCCGGCCGGGCATTACTACTACAAGGACCGCGCAGGCGCGGTCCGCCATGTGCCCGCGGCGGAAAATTTCGATTTGCGCGAGCTCACGGCCATCGACTTCCGCTACCTCGAATCGATCTTCCCGGGCTTTTGGGAATACATGGGGCCCGACGCCACGATCGGGGTCCACACCAAGCGCGGATGCCCGTTCCAGTGCCACTTCTGCCTCTACAACAAGATCGAGGGCGGCCAGCAGCGGCTGCGCGACCCGATCGAGGTGGCGAAGGAAGTCGAGACGCTCGACAAGATCTACGGCGTGAAGAACATCTGGTTCACCGACGCCCAGTTCTGCTCGACCCAGCGCTCGACGCGCCACGTCGAGGCCATCCTCGACGAAATGCTGGCGCGCGGCACGCAGGTGCGGTGGACCGGCTATCTGCGGCTGAACCATCTGACGCCGCGGATCGCGGAGAAGATGATCGCCTCGGGCCTGGCCAGCGTCGATCTTTCCTTCACCGGCACCCAGGAGATCGTGGACAGCCTGACGCTCGGCTACGACCTGGAGCAGCAGATGGAAGCCTTCCGCATGTTCCGCGACGCCGAGCGGCGCCACGATCCGCGCGGCCGGCATCCGCTCAAGATCAAGCTCTACATGCCCCTCAACGCGCCGGGAGAGAGCCCCGCGACGCTGCGGGCCACCGCGGCCCGCATCCGCGAGCTCTACGATATGTTCGGCCGCAACAACGTGCTGCCGTTCATCTTCTTCATCGGCGTGCAGCCGAACACGCCGATCGAGCGAAAGCTGATCGACGCCGGCTACCTGCCGGCCGGCTACGCTCCGCTGACGCTCAATCCGTTCACGATCAAGAAGCTGCTCTACAATCCGCGGCCGCTCGGCCGCCTGATCGGGCGCGCCTACCTCGCGGCGCTCGAGACGTCCTCGAAGCTCGACGACGCTGCCGGCGAATACGTCGGGCGCGCCACCATGGAGAACCTGGAACGCGCGCTCGACCGCGCGCCGGCGAGCGCTTCCCGCCGCACCCTGCTCAGGCCGAGCCTGCAGCGATGAGCGGCGCGGCGGCCCTACACGCACCCCGTCGGCTTCGGCATCCCCGCGTAGCGGGCCGCCTGCTTCGCCGGACCGTAGGGGAAGAGGTCGAACAGGTACTTCTTGTCCGCCTTCTCCTCGCCGAACTCCTCCTTGAGCAGCTTCTGCAGGATCCGCAGGTTGGGCGCGGTGCGGTACTCCAGGTAGTAGCCGCGGATGAACTGGATGATCTCCCAATGGCGGTCCGTCAGATGCAGCTCGTCCCGCTCGGACAGGAAGACGGCTAGCTCTTCCGACCAGTCGTCCAGGTCGGAGAGATAGCCCTCTGCGTCAGTGCCGATTTCCTTGCCGTTGATGACTATCATTTGGCGTCTCCTGATGGGGTTGGGGGAACCTCTATAATGCCCGAGTAGTATTGTCAGGTATTATCGTCATGTCAAGACGCCAGGAGTAATGCCTTGCTGCCCGCCCGCTTCGATGCTTTCGCCCAGGCCGTCCGCCGCAACTGCCACATCGCGGACGCGCGTTATGCGCGCGAGATGACCATGTGCACCTACCTGCTGGAAATGCGCGAGTTCTATCGCTGGGAGCGCAGCCTCGACTTCGGCGGCGCGCCGCCCCAGGCCGAGGTCGGCGCCTGGATCAGCGAACGGGAAGCGCTGTGGGAAGGGCTGGCGGACCAGGACTTCGGGCGACTGCCGCTCGGCGCCTGCGATCTCGATGCCTTCGCCGTCGATGCCGTCAACCGC
>DASVZD010000402.1:0-3067 GCA_036391815.1 Rhodocyclaceae bacterium | reverse complement strand
GCGAAAGGCGGCGCGATGCTCCTCGTCGACCACCGGCAGGGCTCCTTCGGTCCTCAGCGCGAGCGAATTCGGCAGGTATTCCTTGATCGCGACCGGCGTCTCCTCCTCGTCGTACGCCAGGTAGACGATCGAGAAGCCGCCGAGCGACAGCTGGCGCTCGATGCGGTAGCGATCGAGCTGGAATCCTGGCGGCAGCGGCTGGTTGAACTGCTGGGTCGGCATGGCGACGGCGCGGGCGGCCCTGTGGCAGGGCACGACAGTCTATACTGCCGTGATTTTACGTTCTGGCTATGGCCTTTAGGCGATGACGATATTCAGCATGACCGGCTATGCCGCCGGCACCGTCGAGCTCGGCTCGGCTTCGCTCCACCTCGAGCTGCGCAGCGTCAATTCCCGCTTCCTCGACGTCGGCTTCCGCTGCGGCGACGAACTGCGCTTCCTCGAGATGCCGCTGCGCGAGAAGATCGCCGCCGCGCTGGCGCGCGGCAAGGTCGAATGCCGGATGAACCTCGGGCAGCAGGCCGGCCGGCGCGAACTGGCGCCGAACGCCGAACTGGTGGCCCAGCTGGCCCGGCTCGATGCCGCCGTGCGGGCGACGCTGCCGACGGCCGCCCCCCTGTCGGTGGCCGAGGTGCTGCGCTGGCCCGGCGTCATCGCCGACGAGGCGATCGACCCCGAGCAGCTCCAGGCGGCGGCGCTGGGACTGGCCGACGGCGTGATCGAGGAATTCCTCGCCAGCCGCAGCCGCGAGGGCGCCAAGCTGGCCGCCATGATCCTCGATCGCGTGGCCACCATGCGCGAGCTCACCGCCCGGGTCGGCCCGCTGCTGCCCGCCGCCATCGGCGACTACGAGGCGCGCCTGGCAGCCAAGCTGCGCGAGGCGGTGGCCAACCTCGACGAGGAGCGCATCCGCCAGGAAATGGGGCTGTTCGCGGCGCGCGTCGACGTCGCCGAGGAACTGTCCCGCCTGGCCACGCACCTCGACGAACTCGAGCGCATCGTCAAGAAGGGCGGCGCCGTCGGCAAGCGGCTCGACTTCCTGATGCAGGAACTCAACCGCGAGGCCAACACCTTGGCCTCGAAGTCGGTGTCGACCGAGGTCACGGCGATCGCGCTCGAACTCAAGCTGCTGATCGAGCAGGTGCGCGAGCAGGTGCAGAACCTGGAGTGATCAGGCGGCCAGCCGCAGCGGCTGCGCGTGCCGCTCGGCAGGTTTCATCAGCATGAGTCCGGTATCGCCGTAAGGCGCGAATCCCATCGCCTGGAAGAAGCTGCGCGACGGCCGCGTCGCGGCGACGATCACCGCGTCGGCCTTCGCCACCTGAAGGAATTGCCGCAGCATGGTGGCGCCGATGTTGCGGCCGCGGAAGTCCTCGTGGATGACGATGCTGCCGAGCACGGCAATCCTGGCGTGGCCCGCGACGCCCAGCGCGCGCATCAGGCGTTCGCCGTCGTCGGTATCGAGGGCTTCGAGGAAGATGCGCCAGTCTTCGCGGTCGCTGCTGCAGACGAAGCCGTGGGTGGCGCCGCGCAAGTCGTGGATCTGGATGGAGGCGTACATGGCGTTACCTCTTTTCGTGCCGTCCTGACTCCATTAACGGCCGTCGCCGGGCCGGGTTTAGTGCAGTGCAGCATCGAATGCGGCGCGGTATCATCGAGCGATTCGAAACCTTCGCACCGACACATGAACGCCGGCAGCCTCTTCGTCGTCTCGGCGCCCTCCGGCGCCGGCAAGACCACCCTCGTCAAGCTCCTGCTCGAACGCGACCGCCAGGTCCGCCATTCGGTCTCGTACACCACGCGCGCGCCGCGGGCGGGCGAGCAGAACGGCCGCGAGTACCACTTCATCGACGTCGCGACCTTCGTCGCCATGCGTGAGCGCGGCGATTTTCTCGAATCCGCCGAGGTGCACGGCAATTTCTACGGCACCTCGCGCGTCTGGCTGGCCGAGCAGACCCAGGCCGGCCACGACGTGCTGCTCGAGATCGACTGGCAGGGCGCCCAGCAGGTGCGCAAGCTGTTCCCCGAGGCGGTCGGTATTTTCGTCATGCCGCCGTCGGTCGAGGAACTCGAGCGCCGGCTGCGCGGACGCGGCCAGGACAGCGAGGACGTCATCCAGCGCCGCGTGGCCGCGGCGCTGGGCGAGATGGAGCACGTCGGCGAGTTCGACTTTGTTATAATCAACAACAACTTGCAGGAGGCGCTGGAGGATCTGTGCGCCGCCGTGCGGGCTTCCCGCCAGCGCTTCGCGAAACAGGCGGCCCGCCACCCGGAAGTTTTCCGTTTCCTGAATACCCAATAGAGGACATTCCCATGGCCCGCGTGACCGTCGACGACTGCCTGAAAAGAATCCCGAACCGCTTCCAGCTGACGCTGGCCGCCACCTACCGCGCCCGCCAGATCACCATGGGCAACACCCCCCAGGTCGAAACCGGCCGCGACAAGCCGACCGTCATCGCGCTGCGCGAGATCGCCAACGGCCTGGTCGGGCTCGAAATCCTCAACCGCGGGCAAGCCTGACCCGCATGAGCGGACGGAATGGACATGTCCGCGCCGCTTCCGCCTGCCTCGCCGCCGGCGCCTGACGTCGAACCGACGCCGCCGATCATCCCGCTCGACATGCATCCGCCGGTGGACCTGGCGGAGGATTTCGAGCGCTTCAAGTCCCGCGTCGCCGGCTACCTGAAGCCGGAGGACGTCGAGCGCGTCGAAGCCGCCTACCGCTTCGCCTTCGAAGCCCACCGCGGCCAGTTCCGCTTCAGCGGCGATCCCTACATCTCGCATCCGCTGGCCGTCGCCGAGACCCTGGCCGAGTGGCAGCTCGACACCCAGGCGCTGATCGCCGCACTGCTGCACGACGTCATGGAGGACACGGCGGTCGCCAAGGCGCAGATCGCCGAAGCCTTCGGCAAGGTGGCCGCCGAGTTGGTCGACGGCGTCTCCAAGCTCGACAAGATCGAGAACCAGTCCTACGAGGAAGCGCAGGCGGAGAACTTCCGCAAGATGCTGCTGGCGATGGCGCGCGACATGCGCGTCATCCTCATCAAGCTGGCCGACCGCCTGCACA
>DASVZD010000401.1:0-13661 GCA_036391815.1 Rhodocyclaceae bacterium | reverse complement strand
AGAAATGACAAGGGTTTCATGTATATAAGAATACCCTAATATATTGGTCGGGCACAAGTCCGGCCCCGACCTGCGTGACTTTCGTCACGTTCCTTTATGGCACAACTTGCGCGTGGTTTTCGCTGGCGCGACGCACCGATTGGTGCAGCGAAACATATCTATCGGCCTATTGAGCCGTGTTATTCTTTTGGCAGGCAGTGGAAAAGAAAAGGAGCCCGGAATGGCATCAGCATTGGTGGACCTGCTCAAGACCTGGAGCACCAAGGACGTCTGCGAAAAGCTCGAGACGCTGAACGACCTGCCCACGCCGCTCGCGCCGGAACTCGAGGCGCAGCGGGAAGTACTGGAGGCGGAGTGGGAGCGTCGCCCGACGGAAGATCGCGTCCGGGCGCGCGCCGAGATCCGCGCCAGCCGCTAGGCGCAGGCGGCGATGCCGCGCGGAGCGCTCAACTCCGCGTCGGCGCCTTCTTTCCGGCCGCGTCTTCCGCGGGCGCCCTGTCCGTGGGCGACGCATGCTCCGCCGCCTTCTTGGAGATGACCGGCTCGTCGGTGGAGATGCTGATTCCCACGATCGACAGGACGATCGCGGCGTAGGCAATGCCCGCGTGGCTCAATATCGTGCGCCAGTTCCGCAAGTTCATGATGCTCACCTGTCGGTGAGACCCGCGTTTCCCCGAGGGGTTCGGGCGCGGAGTTGATCTCCCTCATTTGCGGGGGAGCTGCGCCTTCCTAGAATGCCGCGATGTCGGGGAGTGCCACCATCTCATCGAGATCCTTGCCGGGGCGCGTGCCGGGCAACCCGGGAATCTGGGTCGGCATCTTTTGCGTGCTGGTCGAGTTCCTGCTGCTGTTCAACGTGTATTTCATCGCCCGGGCCCACAACCCGGAAGCGTTCCGGCATGGTCCCGAGAAGCTGGCCACCGTGGCGGGAACGGCGATCACGCTGCTGCTGGTCACCAGCGGCTACGGCATGGTGAAGGCGGTGGAGGCGATGCGGCGCGATGACAAGCGCGTCACGCTGCGCTGGATCCTGTTCTCGATGGCGCTCGGCTTCGGCTATCCGGTCGTGAAGTTCTTCGAGATCCGCTGGAACGTGAGCCGCGGAGTCGACGGCGCCGCCGGAATCTTCTACACGGTCTACTACTATCTGACGCTGAACCACCTGGTGCACGTCTTCTGGGGACTGCTCGGTCTCGGCTGGACCGCGGTGCGCACCGGTCTTGGCGCCTACTCGGCGGCCGACCACCACGGGCTCGAGGCCGCCGCCGTCTATTGGCATACGACGGACATCATCTGGCTGATGATCTTTCCGTTCTTCTACGTGCTGCGATGATCGGCCGCGCCGAGAAGATCTGGCTGCTCCTGGCCGGCCTGACGCTGCTCGGCGCCTGGCTGGCGGAGACGGCCGAGCATGGTTGGCTGCTGGCCGTCACCGTGGCCGGCGTCATCGTGCTGAAGGGGCGGCTGGTGGCCGTCGGCTACATGGAGATCGGCGCTGCCCGCGCCCTGATCCGGCGCGCCGTCTGGGGCTTCGTCCTGGCCGTTCCCTTCCTGGCGCTGCTCGATTACCGATTCGGCGATGTGGTGGCGCAGTACACGCGGGCCGCGCTCCACTAGCGCGGGCCGCGAAGCACTTCCTCCGCCCGCGCGAACAGTTCGCGCTCCTCGAAGCGCACGTGCTCGCTGAGCGCCGCGCCGAAGGCCTTCAGCGCCGTGCGATCGCCGCCGGCCAGCCGCGCCGCCAGCTCGCGCAGCCGCGCGTGCTCTTCCAGCGTCCGCTCGACCAGCGAGGATTCTCCCGCCTCGCCGAGCCGCAGCAGGAGTCCTTGTTCCTCGCGCCTGAAATGCGGTTCGATGTCGCGGGCGAACCTTTCCTGCGCGTCCTTGATCAGGCCGGCGACCGCCCCGCCGTCCTGGACCCTGGCAATCCGGTTGGCGAGGGAAAGCGCGGCGTGGTGCTCGCGCGACAGCTCCACCAGGAATTCGCTGCGTCTCATCGGTTCTCCTCGGTGCCGACCTTACCGATGCGCCGACGCTGCAGGAAGTTCCCTCGGGTTGCCTGCCCAGGAGGCGCCTGCCCCCTACCAGCTGCAGGCCCGGGGAAGCCGCCGCGTGCGATTGCTGAGCGTTTCGAGCCCTCCATCCAGCGTCTTAACGATCGCCACGAGCTTGCGTCCCTCGAGCCGGTAACGCTCGTAGGCGTCGTAATCGCCGGGATCCTGGTGGGCAAGGATGAAATTGACCCGGTCGGTGGCCAGGGTTTTCGCCTGCACCAGGCTTTTTTCGAGGTCGAGTATGGCGTCGAGCGCTGCGAAGCCGTCGCCTTCCTTCAGCGCGCGCCGGCCGCCCGCGAGAAGGGATTGGGCCTCCTTGATCTGGTCCTGGAATTCGCGATCGTCCCACTTCGGCACATCCGCGGTCCCCTTCCTCAGCCCGGCCAATACGGTGCCGGCGTCGTCGAACAATACGGCGGTCTCGCGATCGAGCCCGGCGGCGCGCATCGCCTCGTGGCATTCGGCGCTCACATACCCGCGCAGCTCGTAGGCGAACAACAGCAGCACGACGATCAGGATCGCCACCGCCGAGGGCAGCGACGCCCGCGAGGCGAGCAGCCGCTGCATGGCCGGCAGGTGGCGGCCGGGCGACGAGGCAGAGCCAGCGGGTAGGGTCTGGGCCATGGTTTCGCGGGGGGAACCCCGAAATCCGTCTACAAGCTTGTAAACGGCTCCGCTCCAGTTTAGTTGAGCGAAGCGCAGGCTCGCCCGAGTTCCCGACTAGGCCTGGTAGGACAGCAGCACCATGTCCGCAGCCTGCTCGCGGAGCGGGATGAGCGCCGCCATGCTGGGAAAGCGGATGACGACGACGTCGGGGTGGGGATTGGCGCCGGCTATCCGCGCAGCGCGTAGTCGGCCATGGCGTCCACCACCGATGGCACCATGCCGACCGCGTCGGCGACTTCGACGTTCAACTCGGGGTAGCGGTCGAGGGCGAAGGCGGCGCGTTCCGGCAGGTCCTTGAGCACATGCCGGCCGGGGGCGAAGAAGATGGGGACGATACGGATGTCGTGCACACCCTGGCGCACCAGGGCGTCGATGGCTTCCTCGAACGTCGGCTGCTGGAGTTCCAGGAAGCCGATCTCGATCCGGGCCGCGGGATCGCGCAGCTGCATGGCGGCCTTGATGCGGCGGAAGGGTTCGGCGTATTCGGGGTTGCGGGCGCCGTGCCCGAACAGCAGGATGCCTTTGCTCATGGCGGCCATTCTACTGGGCGTGGCGCCCGGCGACCTCGGGGATGGCGCGGCGATATGCGGCTTCGAGCTCGTCCATGCTGGCGGCGGAGACGTCGAGGTCGAGCAGGCGTCCGTCCTTGAGGCCATAAGCCCAGCCGTGCAACGTCAGGTCCTGGCCGCGGCGCCAGGCGTCGCCGACCAGGGTGGTGCGGGCGAGGTTGCGCACCTGCTCGATGACATTGAGTTCGCAAAGCGCGCTCCAGCGCGTCTCGAGATCGGGCAGCCGAGCCATCAGGCCGCCGTGGCGGTCCGCGACGTCCTGGATGTGGCGCAGCCAGTTGTCGATCAGGCCGAGCGAGATGCCTTCCAGCGCGGCGCGCACGCCGCCGCAGCCGTAGTGGCCGACGATCATGATGTGCTTCACGTTGAGCACGTCGATGGCGTACTGGACGACCGACAGGCAGTTGAGGTCGGTGTGCACCACCACGTTGGCGACGTTGCGGTGGACGAAGACTTCGCCCGGCTTGAGGCCGGTGATCTGGTTGGCCGGCACGCGGCTGTCGGAGCAGCCGATCCACAGGTATTCGGGGCGCTGGATGGCGGCGAGGTCCGAGAAGAAGGCAGGTTCCTCGGCGACGGTCTGTTCGGCCCAGCGGGCGTTGGCTTCGAAGAGGTGGGAGAGCGGTTTCATGGCTTTGAGGCGCGGTTGGCGCGGACGGAGCTGCCCAGCGAGAGCACGATCAGCGTGGCGCCGACCAGCCCCGTGAAGGCCTCGGGGATGTCCACCGAGACACCGACGAACATTACCATGGCCAGGGCGCCGATCGCCCAGAAGGCGCCGTGCTCGAGGTAGCGGTAAGTCTCGAGCGTGCGCCGCTCGACCAGCAGCAGCGTGAAACTGCGCACGAACATGGCGCCGACGCCAAGGCCCAGCACGATGATCAGCAGGTGGTTGGTCATGGCAAAGGCGCCGATGACGCCGTCGAAGGAGAAGCTGGCGTCGAGCACCTCGAGGTAGAGGAAGCCGGCGACGCCCTGCCGCACCACGCCCTGCGGCCCCTGGTGCTCGTCGCCGCCGAGCAGGCCGGAGAAGCCCTTGACGAAGATGAACACCACCACGCCCCAGACGCCGGCGACGATGAACTCGGCGCGCTGCGGTCCGTCGAGCAGGTTCGACATGGCGAGCAGGATCGAGAGCGTCAGCGCGCCCTCGATGGCCTCCATCTTGCCCAGGCGCGTGAGCTGGCGCTCGACGAGGCCGAACCAGTGCCGGGTCTTGTGGCGGGCGACGAAGAACTTGAAGAACACCATCATCAGGAAGGCGCCGCCGAAGGCGCCGATCTGGTGATGGGCGGAATCCAGTATCTCCGCGTAGCGGACCGGATCGTTGATCGCCAGCCGGACGGCCTCGGCCGGGCCGAGGTTGCCGGCCACGCCGACGATCAGCAGCGGGAACAGCAATCGCATGCCGAACACCGCGACGACGATGCCCCAGACCAGGAAGCGCCGCCGCCAGACCGCATTCCAGTCGGCCAGCACGGTGGCGTTGACCACGGCGTTGTCGAACGACAGCGAGGCTTCCAGCACGCCGAGGAACACCACGGTGGCAGCGCCCTGCAAGCCGCCGATCGGCAGGACGATCGCCACCGCGATCACCGCGAAGGCGAGGCTGCTGGCGAAGTGAGCGGTGGCCGGCTTCACGCGGCAGGCACGGCGGCGATGGCCATCGGGATGGCGACGAGCATGGCGGATGCCGGTGATCCCACTTCTGTTTCCCCTGGTTTGCGAAGACCGCGAAGTCTAGGCGCTTCGCCGGTCGGTCGCAAGCTGCGGCGGGCTTTGCGAGCCGTCGGGGCGTTATGACTTTTGTCTTATTGACCCCCCCATGCCCGGGAACTAGATTGAGGATGCGGTCCGGACCGCACCTCATCGAACTCCTCCCGGGAGATCCCCATGGCAGACACGACTGGCGCACACGGCGGGACTTCCTTGTCGCGGACCTCAGACCTTCCGGCCTACCTGAGCGGCGCGCTGGCGTGCCCGCCCGCCGTGATGCAGGCCTGCGAGACGGCACCGCGCTGCGAGTTCAAGGTGATGCGCGACGAGGTCCTCGACGGCCGCTCGCGCATCGTCGGCTATCGCTTCCGCACCGTCGCCACGGGGGACGGCCCCGAGCAGTCCTGCCCGATCACCAAGCTCAATGCACTGAAGGCCGACCGGCTGGCCAGCTTCGCCCAGCACCGGATGGCGGTGATCCCGATCACCGCGGACGAATGGCGCGCGCTGGACTACCGGCAGTTCGTCACGCCGAACGTCCTCTTCCACGTGGCGCTGCCTCAGAACGGCGGCACCTCGGCCTGGCTGTGGACCCTCGAGGACATCCGCGACTGCGGCGCCGGCGTCGCGCTCGACAGCACGGCGATGGAGCCGAGTTTCGCCGACGGCCTGCGGCTGGCCGACATCGTCTTTGCCAATCCCGAGTGCGGCAAGGACGGCGCCCTCGCCGAGATGATCACGGCGCTGCGCCAGCGCCATCCTGCCGTGCGCGTCGCGGTGGACGGCGTGCAGAGCTGGCGCGAGTATCGGGCCTGCCTGGATGTCGGCGCCGACTATTGCATGGGACCGTTCACTGCGCTGCCGTTCGAGCCCGACGAGGCGCAGGACCGCACCGTGGTCGAGAGCGTGCTGAACTGCAAGCTGGTCCAGTTCGCCTGGTACCGCGTCTTCGAATGCGGGAACGAGGACATCGACGGCGACCACCGCGCGCTGTTCGCGCTGGCCGGCGAGCTGCTCAACGGCATCGTCACCGGCAAGCCGCGCTCACGGTTGCTGGAGACGGTGGAGCTCCTGATGCAGACCGCCGACCTGCACTTCGTGCGCGAAGAGGCGGCGCTGCGGATGGCCGGTTACGCGAAGGTGGTCGAACACTCGGCGCTGCACCGGGCGCTGTCCGACAAGGCGGCCCGGATGGTGGCGGATTTCAAGGCGGGCGACGTCGAGATCGGGCCGGTCTTCGAGTTCCTCGCCGAGGACCTGATCGTCAAGCACATGCTGGGCGCCGACCGCGAGTTCTTCCCGCTGTTCGCTCGCCAGGGTGCGGCGGCTTCGCCCGCCGCCTGACGCCGCGCCGCCTATTCGTCGGCGACGATCACGATGTGCACGCGATAGGGCCCGTGCGCGCCTAGCACGATGGTCTGCTCGATGTCGCCGGTGCGCGACGGCCCGGAGATGAAGTTCACCGCCCGCGGCAGTTCGCCGAGTTCGTCGCGCAGCAGCTTCCACGCCTCCTCCATGCCGGCGACGACCCGCGAGGCGCGCAGGATCGCGACGTGGGTCTCCGGCAGCAGGCTGACCGTGGCCGGCGTGTCGGGACCGGAGAGCAGCGCCAGCGTGCCGGTCTCGGCGATGGCGCAGAAGGCGCCGGTGATGCCGACGAGATCCTTGTCGAGGGCGCCGCGCGGGGTGACGGCGAGGCCCGCTGCCGCCCAGGGCAGGCCGGCCAGTTGCGGCCAGCAGACGGCGTTGGGGGCCAGTTGCGCCGACGCCAGGTAGCGCGCGACGGCGGCCGGCACTTCGGTCATGCTGCCGACCGTGTCCACGCTGCTCGACATCTTGCGCGACTTCTCGCAGAAGACATCGACGCGGTTGCCGCCCACCGCGGGACGCGGACCCTGGGCACGGGCGCCCAGCCAGGCGTCGACGCCGGCCTTCGCCGGCCCCGCGTTCTCCGCCGTGCGGCCCAGCCGGCCGCGCACCCGATCGAGGATGTCTTCGCGTGAATTCATGTCATGCCACCCGGTTGCGGTTTTCGCCTCTCACGAAGGCCTCGATATTGTCCATCAACTGGTCCGCCAGCGCTTGCATCGCCTGCCCCGATGCCCATGCCACATGGGGGGTGAGGATGAACTTCGGGCTGGACAGCAGTTCAGGGTCGAGCAGCGGGTTGCCGTCGCGCGGCGGTTCCTGCGACAGCACGTCGAAACCGGCGCCGGCGATCCAGCCTTCCTTCAGCGCACGGGCCAGGGCCGCTTCGTCGACCAGGCCGCCGCGCGCCGTGTTGATCAGCAAGGCGTCCGGCTTCATGGCGCGCAGTTCGGCCGCGCCGATCATGCCGCGCGTGGCGTCGTTGAGCGGGCAATGCAGCGACAGCACATCGGATTGCGCCAGCACGGCGTCGAAGGAGACGCGGCCGTCGCGCACCGCGGCGACGCCCTTGCGCTCGCCCCACAGGATGCGCATGCCGAAGGCCTCGGCCAGGCGCGCGACGCCCTCGCCGAGCGAGCCGCGTCCGATCAGGCCGAGCGTGGCGCCATGCAGGTCGCGGATCGGATGGTCGAAGAAGCAGAACATCGGCGACTGCTGCCACTTGCCGGCGGCAACGTCGGCGCGGTAGGCGAGCAGCTGGCGGCGCAGCGCCAGCATCAGCGCGATGACATGCTCGGGCACCGTGGCGGCGGCATAGCCGCGGATGTTGCAGACGGCGACGCCGTGAGCCCGGCACCAGGCGACGTCGATGTTGTCCGTGCCGGTGGCGGCCTCGGCAATCAGCCGGAGGTTCGGCAGCCGCTCGAGCAGTTCGCCGCGCAGGGCGACCTTGTTGGCGATGACGATGGTGGCGTCCTTGAGCCGCTCGCGAACCTCGTCGGGGCCGGTCGTCGGATACTCGGCCCAGTCGTGCGCGAAGCGGGGCCGCCGCACCTCGGCACGAACGGAGTCGCGTTCGAGGAAGACGATGCGGTGGTTCAATGGACGCGCTGCCGCATCATGGCGCCGGCATCGTCCGCCTCCAGCGGCCGGCTGAAGAAGTAGCCCTGCGCGTCGCAGCAGGCATGCTCGCGCAGGAAGCCGAGCTGCTGCTCGGTCTCGACGCCCTCGGCCACCACGCGCAGGTTGAGGCTGCTCGCCACCGCGATGATGGCGTTGGAGATGGCGCGGTCGTTGGCGTCGGTGTCGAGGCCCTCGACGAAGGAGCGGTCGATCTTCAGCGTGTCGACCGGCAGGCGCTTGAGGTAGCTGAGCGACGAGTAGCCGGTGCCGAAGTCGTCGATGGAAAGGCGGATGCCCATCGACTTGAGCCGCCACAGCGTGTCCATGACGTCCTTGGCGAACTGCATGACCATGCTTTCGGTGAGCTCGATCTCCAGCCACTTCGGGTCGAGCCCGGTCTCGTCGAGGATCTGCGCGACGCGCTCGGCGAAGCGCGTGTTGCGCAACTGGCGCACCGACATGTTCACGGCGACGCGCACCGGCGCGAGGCCGCGCTCCTGCCAGGCCTTGTTCTGGCGGCAGGCCTCGCCCAGCACCCATTCGCCGATGGCGGCGATCAGCCCGGAATCCTCGGCGACCGGAATGAAGTCGGCCGGCGGAATTTCGCCGCGGGTCGGGTGGTCCCAGCGCAGCAGCGCCTCGAGGGCGACGATGCTGCCGGTCTCGATCTCGATCTGCGGCTGGTAGACCAGGCGCATCTCGCCGCGTTCCAGCGCGCGGCGCAGGCCGTGTTCGAGCTCGAAGATGTCGCGCGGCTGGCCTTCATGGCCGGGCCGGTAGAACTGGTAGTTGCGCCGGCCCGCTTCCTTGGCGCGGTACATGGCGATGTCGGCGTGCTTGACCAGCGTTTCGACGTCCTCGCCGGCCTGCGGATAGACGGCGATGCCGATGCTGGCGCCGACGACCGCTTCCTTGTCCTCGATCTGGAAGGCGTCGGTCAGGCTGTCGATGATCTTCTCGGCGACGTTGGCCGCACCGGCGGGGCTGGCGATCTCGGGCAGGATGACGGTGAACTCGTCGCCGCCGAGGCGGGCCACCGTGTCCTGCTCGCGCACGGCGCCGGCGATGCGTTCGGCGGCCAGCTGCAGCAGCGTGTCGCCGGCGCGGTGGCCGAGCGTGTCGTTGACCAGCTTGAAGCGATCGAGGTCGAGGAACAGCAGGCCGACGCCGGTGCCGCTGCGCTTGGCGTGCGCCATCGCGTGGCGCA
Organism: Rhodocyclaceae bacterium; assembly: GCA_036391815.1. GTDB lineage: Bacteria > Pseudomonadota > Gammaproteobacteria > Burkholderiales > Rhodocyclaceae > Nitricoxidireducens. Next base: position 4,458 of record DASVZD010000401.1, on the reverse strand, counting down.
GGCGGTCGGCGAACAGCACGCGGTTGGGCAGGCCGGTGAGGGCGTCGTAGTGCGCGAGGTGATGGAGCCGCTCCTCGTTTTCCTTCACCAGGCTGATGTCGGAGAACACCGCGACGTAATAGACGACGCAGCCGGCGGCGTCGCGCACCGCGCTGATGTGCAGCCACTCCGGATACAGCTCGCCGTTGCGGCGGCGGTTCCAGATCTCGCCCTGCCATTGGCCGGTCATCGCCAGCTCGCTCCACATCGCTCCGTAGAAGGCGCCGTCGTGACGGCCGGACTGGAGCACGCTCGGGTTCTTGCCCATCACCTCTTCCGGCAGGTAGCCGGTGACGGCGGTGAAGGCGGGGTTCACGGAGATGATGTTGCCGACGCCATCGGTGACGAGGATGCCTTCCTGGGTGTTCTGGAACACCTTGTCCGAAAGCTGCAGCCGCTGCTCGGTGCGGCGGCGCTCGCGGATGTCGGTCATCAGGCACAGCAGGCCGTCCGGCTTGCCGTCGCGGGCGCGCAGCGGGGCCGCGTGCAGCGCGATCTCGAGGCGTTCGCCGTCCTTGGTCTGGCGCACCGTCTCGAAGTCGGCGAGCACGTGGCCGGCGGCGACTTCGCCGGCGAGGCGCTCGAAGTCGGGCCATTGGTCGCTGCCCAGCAGCGGGCAATGCATGCCGACGATCTCCTCGGCGCGCCAGCCGAACATGCGTTCCGCGGCGGGATTCCACAGCCGCACCGAGCGGTCGGACGCGAGCGCGATGAGCGCGACGGGCAGCGACTGCACCAGCGAGGCGAGCAGGTCGGCGTCCTTCTGCAGCACGTGGCGCATGCGGGTTTCCGGCGTGACGTCGCGCAGGACGGCGACGTAGGCGGGGGCGCCCGCCCATTCCGACTGCGCGACGCGCATTTCGGCCAGACCCCAGCCGCCGTCGTCCTGGGGGATCTCGATGTCGGTGGATTCGCCGGCCGCCACGGGGAAGCCGAAGTTGCTGCCCGTCAGGTCGTGGCTGGCGCAGCCGAACAGCGCGCCGCTGGCGCGGTTGGCGAAACGGACCAGGCCGGCGCCGTCGACGACCACGATGCCGTCGGGCGCATCCTCGATCCAGCGCAGGGCGGAGGCAGCCGGCATGCTCATTCGCCGTCCTCCCGCTTGAGCGGGTGCAGCTCCAGCGCCGCCAGCACCTTGTCGATGTCGGCGAGGTCGCCGATGATGCGGCGCATCGGGTGCGGCAGCAGCTTCTCGACCGTCGGCGTCGCCAGGATGCGATGGGCCTTGGCTTCCGCCGGGCTGGTCAGCACGTCGACCACCTCGAGCTCGTAGCGATCGGGAAGCTGCTCATCGCACAGCGCCCTCAATTGCGCCAGCGCCTGGCGCGAGCGCAGCGTGTGATCCGTGACGTACAGCCGGAGCTGGTATTTGGCTTCCCTTTGCATGCCTTCCCCGAGAAAGAGCGACAAGTTGTTCTAACTTTCGCCTAGCGTTTTTCGCTAGGGAGGCGAATTGTACTGGCGCCGGCAGGGTTTTAGGCGCTCCTTCGCCGGCCGGCGTAGAGTTCCCGGAAGGTTTTGCCCTCGGGGGCCGGGAAGTCGCGGCCGTCGGTCCAGCCGGGCGCCGCCGCCAGCACGCCGATGCGATCCCGGCCGCCGGCCAGCCACTTGAGATAGCGCGCCGCCAACCGGCTGCCCAGGGCATAGAGGTTCGGCCGGCTCGCCGCCCATGCCCAGGCCTTGAGCGCCAGGCGCTCGGACAGCGGGCGCAGCTTGCGCTCGATCTGCTGCTCGCGCAGCTTGCGCATCAGGTCGGGCAGGGGGATCAGCACCGGGCAGACGGCGCTGCACTGGCCGCACAGCGTCGCCGCGTTGGGCAGGTCGACCGCGTGCTCGATGCCGACGTAGAGCGGGGTGAGGATCGAGCCCATCGGCCCCGGATAGACCCAGCCGTAGGCGTGACCGCCGATCGACTGGTAGACCGGGCAATGGTTCATGCACGCGCCGCAGCGGATGCAGCGCAGCATCTCGTGGTATTCGCCGCCGACGACGTCGGCGCGGCCGTTGTCGACCAGCACGAAGTACAGGTGCTCGGGGCCGTCGGTCTCTTCCGGCTTCTTGACGCCGGTGAGCACCGAGAAGTAGTTGGAGATCGACTGCCCGGTCGCCGAGCGCGGCAGCAGCCGCATCAGCAGGCTCAGGTCCTCCAGCGTCGGGATCACCTTCTCGATGCCGGTGATGACGACATGCACCTTGGGCAGCGTGGTGACCATGCGGCCGTTGCCTTCGTTGGTGACGAGCGCGACCGAGCCGGTCTCGGCGACCAGGAAGTTGCCGCCCGAGATGCCCATGCCGGCGGAGAGGAAGTGCTGCCGCAGGACTTCGCGCGCCTCGCGCGTCAGTTGCGGGATGTCGGTCTTGCGCGGCTTGTGATGGGTCTTGGCGAACAGGTCGGCGACCTGGTCGACGTTCTTGTGCATCACCGGCGCGATGATGTGCGAGGGCGGCTCGTTGTCGTTGATCTGCAGGATGTACTCGCCGAGGTCGGTCTCGACCGGTTCCACCCCGGCGGCCGCCAGCGCCTGGTTGAGTCCCGCCTCCTCGGACAGCATGGACTTCGACTTGGTGGCCTTCTTCACGCCGTGGCGGCGCGCGATGTCGACCACGTGGCGGCAGATCTCGGCGCCGTCCTTCGCCCACAGCACCGTGGCGCCGCGCGCGGTGGCCTGGGTCTCGAAGCGCTCCAGCCAGAGGTCGAGATCGTTGAGCACCCGGTCGCGCAGTTCGCGCGCGGCGCGGCGCGTGCCCTCGAAGTCGTCGATTTCCTTGATGGCCAGCGCGCGGGTGTCGACGAACTTGCCCTTCGCGGTGCGCAGGTTCCGCTGCAGGCCGGCGTCCGCCAGCTTGGCGCCGGCGTTGGCCTTGAAATGCATCGAGCGGACTTCCATCATGCGTCTCCGGCGAGGATCTCCGCGATGTGCAGCACCCGGGTCCTCTCGTCGCCCATGCGCCGCAGCTTGCCCTCGATGTTGAGCAGGCAGCCGAGGTCGCCGCCGACGACGGCGTCGGCTCCCGCGGCCTCGATGTTCTCGCACTTCTTGGCGGCGATGGCGGTCGAGATGTCGCCGAACTTGACGGCGAAGGTGCCGCCGAAGCCGCAGCATTCCTCGGCGCCCGTCATTTCGCGAAGCTCGACGCCGGGCAGCTTGGCCAGGAGCCGGCGCGGCTGGTCCTTGATCCCCAGGCTGCGCAGGCCGGTGCAGGAGTCGTGGTAGGTCACCGAGCCGCGGAAGTCGCCGGGGACCGCCTCGACCTTCGCGACGTTGACGAGGAAGTCGGTCAGTTCATGGACGCGGCTCGCCAGCGCGACGGCGCGATCCCGCCACTCGGGGTCGTCGGCGAGCAGTCCCGGGTATTCGGTGCGGATCTGGTCGGCGCAGGAGCCCGACGGCGCGATCAGGTAGTCGAAGGGCTCGAACTCGGCGATCGTCTTGCGGGCCAGCACGGCCGCCGCGGCGCGGTCGCCGCTGTTGTAGGCGGGCTGTCCGCAGCAGGTCTGCTTCTCGGGAACGACGACCTCGCAGCCCGCGGCCTCGAGCAGCTTGATGGTGGCGAAGCCGATGCGCGGACGCATCAGGTCGACAAGGCAGGTGACGAAGAGGGCGACGCGCACAGCTGGCTCCGATGCGGTTGGAATATCGAGTGATGACGGGCTTTTTCGCAATGTGGCATACTAGCACCCGCTGCAAAACCAGAAGATTTCCCGTGCCAACCCCGAAACCGCCCGTCGAAGCGAAAAGCCCGATCCAGGTGATCGAGCGCATGATGAAGCTGCTCGACGTCCTGTCCTACTATCACGACCCCGTCAGCCTCAAGCAGCTGGCGCTGGAGACGGGGCTGCATCCTTCCACCGCGCACCGCATCCTCGGTGCCATGAGCGTGAGCGGCTTCGTCGAGCGCGCGGATCCGGGCACCTATCGCCTGGGAATCCGCCTGCTGGAACTGGGCAACCTCGTCAAGTCGCGCATCAACATCCGCGATTCCGCCCTGCCGCTGATGCAGCAGCTCCACCAGAAGCTGGGCGAAAGCGTCAACCTCGGCGTGCGTCAGGGCGACGAGATCGTGTACGTCGAGCGGACCTCGAGCGGCCGTTCCTCGGTGCGCGTCGTGCACCTGGTGGGCGCCCGCGCGCCGCTGCACGTCACGGCGGTGGGCAAGCTCTACCTCGTCGAGGATGGCATCGAAAAGGCGCGCGAATACGCCAAGCGGACCAACCTGCCGCGCTACACGGCGACCTCCATCACGACGCTGCCGATGCTGGAGAAGGAACTCGACCGCGTGCGCCGGCACGGCGTCGCCTTCGACAACGAGGAGATCGAGCAAGGCCTGCGCTGCATCGCCGCGCCCGTTCGCGACGATACCGGCGAGTTGGTGGCGGGGCTTTCCGTCTCGGCGCCGGCCGAGCGCCACAACCCGGAC
>DASVZD010000400.1:0-12969 GCA_036391815.1 Rhodocyclaceae bacterium | reverse complement strand
CCAGCCCTTGCCGAGGATGCCGCCGGAGCCGATGGCGATGGTCGACTGGATGATGTGGAAGCCCTTGCCGAGCGGATCCTTCTCCGGATCGAGCAGCGTGAGGATGCGCGCGCGCTGGTAGTCGTGCAGGAAGTTCCAGGCCAGCGGGGCCGCGGCGACGGCGGAAGCCAGCAGCCCGATCAGGATCTTCCACGACAGCCCGGCGAGGAAGATCACATAGAAGCCCGCCGCCATCACCAGGATGGCGGTGCCGAGGTCCGGCTGCCGCGCGATGAGGGCGACCGGCACCAGCAGCAGCACCGTCGCGACGGCGTAGTCGCGCAGCCGCAGCAGCGCCTCGTGCTTCTGGAAGTACCAGGCCAGCATCAGCGGCATGGCGATCTTCATGAGCTCCGACGGCTGCACGCGCATGAAGCCGAGGTTGAGCCAGCGCCGCGCGCCCTTGGAGACGTCGCCGAACAAGGCCACGGCGATCAGCAGCACGATCCCCAGCGCGTACATCGGCAGCGCCAGGTGCATCAGCTTCTGCGGCGGCACCTGGGCCATCAGGCGCATGAAGAAGATGGCCGCCAGCATGTTCATCACCTGGGCCGGCACGCGGTCGGGCGAGGCGCTGGCGACGACGATCAGCGCGTACAGCAGCAGCAGGCCGGTGATGGTCATCAGGGCGTCGTCGAGCGGATCGACGATGCGCAGCCAGATTCGCCTCAGCATCAGTCGCCCCCCTCTTCGTCTTCCGCCGCCGGGTCCTTCGGCAGCTTGCCGAGCAGGTAGTAGTCGAACACCTGGCGCGCGATCGGCGCGGCGGCCTGGGCGCCGAAGCCGCCGTTCTCGACCAGCACGGCCACCGCGATCTTCGGGTTGTCGGCCGGGGCGAAGGCGATGAACAGCGCGTGGTCGCGCAGCTCCTGCTTGATGTGGCCTTCGGCGTACTTCTCGCCCTTGAGCGAGAACACCTGCGCCGTGCCGGTCTTGCCGGCCGACACGTACTCGGCGCCGGCGAAGGCGCGCGCGCCGGTGCCCTCCTTGTTCACGCCGACCATGGCGCGCTTGATCACGTCGATGTTCTCCTGCTTGAGCGGGATGGTGCGCAGCGGCTTCGGCTCGATCATGGTCTTCTGCCCGGTGCGCGTGTCCGTGATGTACTGCACCAGGTGCGGCCGGTACATCACGCCGTTGTTGGCGAGCGTCGCCACGGCCTGGGCCAGCTGGATCGGCGTGTAGGCGTTGTAGCCCTGCCCGATGCCGATGGAGATGGTCTCGCCGGCGTACCACTTCTGCTGCTCGGGCCGCCTGAAGCGCTTGCGCTTCCATTCCTGCGACGGCAGCACGCCCTCGGACTCGCCGTCGATGTCCACCCCGGTGCGCTGGCCGAAGCCGAACTGGCGCATGAAGTTGGAGATGTTGTCGATCCCCATGTCGTTGGCCAGCATGTAGTAGTAGGTGTCGCAGGATTCGACGATCGAGCGGTACATGTCGACAGTGCCGTGGCCGCCCTTCTTGTCGTCGCGGAAGGTGTGGTTGCCGAAGGCGAAGTAGCCGGGATCGAAGATGGTCTGCTCGGGCTTGCGCTTGCCGATGGTCAGCGCGCCGAGCGCCATGTAGGGCTTGAAGGTCGAGCCCGGCGGATAGGCGCCGTTGAGCGCGCGGTTCACCATCGGCTTGTCCGGCGAGTTGTTGAGGGTGTCCCAGTTGCCGGGATCGATGCCGTCGACGAACAGGTTCGGATCGTAGTTGGGCATCGACACCAGGGCGAGGATGCCGCCGGTCGAGGGCTCGATCGCGACCAGCGCGCCGCGGCGGTTGCCGAAGGCCTTTTCCGCGACCTCCTGCAGCTTGGCGTCCACCGTCAGCGTCAGGTTGTTGCCGGCGATCGGGGCGGTGCTGGCCAGCGTGCGCACGGCGTGGCCGCCGGCATCGACCTCCACCTGCTCGAAGCCGGTCTGGCCGTGCAGCTCGAACTCATAGTGCTGCTCGAGGCCGGTCTTGCCGAAGTGCTCGGTGCCGCGGTAGTTCGCCTCCTGGTCCTCCTCCTCGATGCGGTCGAGGTCGTTGTCGTTGACGCGGCCGATGTAGCCGAGCAGGTGCGAGGCGAAGTCGCCCATCGGGTACTGGCGGAACAGCCGCGCCTTGATGTCGACGCCGGGGAAGCGGTAGCGGCGGGCGATGAACTTGGCCACCTCCTCGTCGGTGAGGCGCGTGCGGATCGGCAGCGACTCGAAGTTCTTGCTCTCCTCGAGCAGCTTCTTGAAGCGCTTGCGGTCCTTGGGCTGGATGTCGATGAACTGGGAGAGCTCGTCGATCACCGCGTCCATGTTCATTGCCTTCGAGGGCGTGATCTCGAGCGTGTAGGCCGAGTAGTTGCGGGCCAGCACGCTGCCGTTGCGGTCGAGGATCAGGCCGCGGTTGGGCACGATCGGCACCAGCGAGATGCGGTTCTCCTCGGCCCGGGTCTTGTAGTAGTCGTGCTGGACGATCTGCAGCCAGACGAAGCGCGCGAACAGCAGGATGAAGCAGAACAGCACGAAGCCGCCGGCAAAGCCCAGCCGGCCTTGGAAACGCTCGAGTTCTTCCTGGGGGTTCTTGAATTCCACCGGCGCGCGTCAGATCGGGCGATTTTCGTCGCGCTCGACGGGTTGGTACTGGGGCAACAACAACACGTACGTCAGCGGATACCAAAGCCCGGCTGCGACGAAGCTCGACAGGAAATACGCGATGCCCGGGAACTCGCCGCCGCCCAGCATGCGGGCGACGACCATGATGATCTGCGCCGCCAGCAGCATCGGCAGCACGTGCAGCGCCTGGTGGGCGAGCGGGAACCACAGGATGCGCCGCGACAGTCCGGCGGCGGCGAAGGCCAGCGGCACGTAGGCGAGCGCGTGCTGGCCCATCACGCTGCTGTCGGCGATGTCCATCACGAGGCCGAGCAGGAAGGCCGAGCCCATGCCGATGCGCAGCGGCTGGTGGATGCACCAGAAGGCCAGCACCAGCGCCACCCAGTCGGGCACCAGCGGCAGGCGCCCGAAGGGGATCAGGTTGAGGAACAGCGCCAGGAACAGCGAGAACCAGATGAACCAGCCGCGGGCCGGCAGCAGGATGCGGCGCGACGAGTGGGTGGGCTGGATCACGGCCGCAGTCCCTTCTTCACCCGCTTGCCCTTGCCGGCCTTCGCCTTGTCCTCCGGCGCATCCTCGGGCGGCGGCGGCAGCTCCTCGCGCTTGCCGAGCACCAGCACCTGGCCATGGTGCTCGACTCCGGCCAGCGGCTGGCAGAAGATGCGGGCGAAGGCGTGGGAGTTGTCGCGGTCGATGCGCGACACCTTGGCGACCGGCAGGCCGTCGAAATAGATGCCGTCGATGCCGGAGGTGACCAGCACGTCGCCCGGCTGGACGTCGGCGTTGGTCGCCAGGAAGCGCAGCTCCATCATGCCCGAGCCGGCGCCGTTGAGGACGGCGCGCAGGCCGTTGCGCTGGACTTCCACCGGGATCGCCTGGTTCTTGTCGGTCAGCAGCGTCACTTCGCTGGTCAGCGGAAAGACGCGCGTCACCTGGCCAATGACCCCGATGTCGTCGATGACCGCCTGGCCCGCCTCGATGCCGGCCTGCATGCCCTTGTCGATGATGACGCGCCGGGAGAAGGGATCGCGCGCCGCGTAGAGGATGTCCGCGACACGGCCTTCCGCCGGCTGCTTGGCGCGCATGTCGAGCAGCGCGCGCAGGCGCTTGTTCTCCTCGTCGAGGTGCTCCTGGCGCAGCAGCTGGTTGGCGACCAGCAGCTGCTTGCGGCGGTACTCGGCGTTCTCGGCCTGCAGGGTCGCCAGGCTGGTGAAGTACTGGCCCATGTCCTCGACTGCCTCCGCCGGCATGCCGGCGAGCCGCTGCGCCGGCCACATCACCGCGTTGACGCCGACGCGCACCCATTCCAGCGTGTGGAAGCGCAGGTCGATGAACAGCAAGGCAATGGCGAGAGTGAGGAAAAAGGTCAGCTGGGCGAGCGGTGCCGGACCCCTCTTGAAGAAGGGTGGCGGCGAGTGACCTACAGCTGACATCACGACAAGCGCGCCCCTAGAGAATGACCGAACGGCGCATCCACTGCGCCGATTCGCACACTAAAGGGAAAGGGGTTTATTCGTTTGCAAAAATACTACCGAGTTTGTCCATCTTTTCCAGCGCGAGGCCCGAGCCGCGGACCACGCAGGTCAGCGGGTCGTCAGCCACGATCACCGGCAGGCCGGTTTCCTCCATCAGCAGGCGGTCGAGGTCGCGCAGCAGCGCGCCGCCCCCGGTGAGGACCATGCCCTTCTCGGCGATGTCGGCGCCCAGCTCCGGCGGCGTCTGCTCGAGCGCGATCTTCACGGCGCCGACGATCTGGTTGAGCGGATCGGTGAGCGCTTCGAGGATTTCGTTCGAGGAGATGGTGAAGCTGCGCGGAATGCCCTCCGCGAGGTTGCGGCCCTTGACTTCCATCTCCTTGACCTCGGAGCCCGGGAAGGCGGAGCCGATTTCCTTCTTGATCAGCTCGGCGGTGGTCTCGCCGATCAGCATGCCGTAGTTGCGGCGGATGTAGTTGATGATCGCCTCGTCGAACTTGTCGCCGCCGACGCGCACCGAGCCGGAGTACACCATGCCGCCCAGCGAGATGACGCCGACCTCCGTGGTGCCGCCGCCGATGTCGACCACCATCGAGCCGGTGGCATCGGAGACCGGCAGGCCGGAGCCGATCGCGGCGGCCATCGGCTCCTCGATCAGGTAGACGTTGGACGCGCCGGCGCCCAGCGCGGATTCGCGGATGGCGCGGCGCTCGACCTGGGTCGAGCCGCAGGGCACGCAGATGATGATGCGCGGGCTCGGCGAGAACAGGCGCGAATCATGGACGCGCTTGATGAACTGCTTGAGCATCTGCTCGGTGACGGTGAAGTCGGCGATGACGCCGTCCTTCATCGGGCGGATCGCGGTGATGTTGCCGGGCGTCTTGCCGAGCATCTGCTTGGCTGCGGCGCCGACCGCCTGGATGGTTTTCTTGGCGTTGGGTCCGCCTTCGGTGCGGATCGCGACCACGGACGGCTCGTCGAGGACGATGCCTTTGCCGCGCACGTAGATCAGCGTGTTGGCGGTGCCGAGGTCGATGGCCAGGTCGTTGGAAAAATAGGAGCGCAGGAAGCCGAACATCGATTATTCCGAGTAAGTAGTCCGCCAGAGCGGCGGCTTGGGCAAGAAATGGGCCTATGATACCCTATCGCGCTTTCGCGAGAAGTCTCTTTCGGTACTCCCCTTATGTCTCTAAACCCCGACGACGTGCGCCGTATCGCGCGTCTCGCGCGCATCGAACTTTCGGCCGACGAGGTCGAGCGCACGCGCGGCCAGCTCAATGACATCCTCGGTTTCGTCGAGCAACTGCAATCGGTCGACACGGCCGGCATCGCGCCGATGAGCCATGCCGTGGACGTGGTCCAGCGGCTGCGCGAGGACCGCGTCACCGAGAGCGACCGCCACACCGATTTCCAGGCCATCGCCCCGGAGACGGAAGCCGGCCTGTACCTGGTCCCCAAGGTGATCGAATGATCCGCGCGTCGCTGAAGGAACTCTCCGCCGCGCTGGCCGCGAAACAGGTTTCCGCCGCCGAACTGGCGACGCTGTTCCTCGACCGCATCGAGAAGCTGAACCCGAGCCTCAACGCCTTCGTCACGGTCGACCGCGAGAAGACGCTGGAAATGGCGCGGCAGGCGGACGCGCGCCGCGCCGCCGGCGAGACCGGAGCGTTGCTGGGCGTGCCGCTCGCTCACAAGGACATCTTCTGCGCGCAGGGCTGGAAGACGACTTGCGGCTCCAAGATGCTGGAAAATTTCATCGCGCCTTACGACGCCACGGTGGTCGAAAAGTTCAAAACGGCCGGCATGGTGACGCTCGGCAAGTGCAACATGGACGAGTTCGCCATGGGTTCGTCGAACGAGACGTCCTACTTCGGCGCCGTCAAGAACCCGTGGGACACGGCGCGCGTGCCGGGCGGCTCCTCGGGCGGCTCCGCGGCCGCCGTCGCCGCCAGGCTGGCGCCCGCCGCCACCGGCACCGACACCGGCGGCTCGATCCGCCAGCCGGCCGCGCTGTGCGGCTTCACCGGCTTGAAGCCCACCTATGGCGTGGTGTCGCGCTACGGCATGATTGCCTTCGCCTCGTCGCTCGACCAGGGCGGCCCGATGGCGGCCTCCGCCGAGGATTGCGCGCTGCTGCTCAACGCCATGGCCGGCTTCGATCCGCGCGACTCGACGTCGCTCGAGCGCCCCGCCGAGGACTATGCGCGCGATCTGGACAAGCCGCTCGCCGGCCTGCGCATCGGCCTGCCGCGGGAGTTCTTCGGCGCCGGCATGACCGACGGCGTGCGCGCCGCGGTGGACGCGGCGCTCGCCGAATACCGCAAGCTCGGCGCCACCACCGTCGAGGTCGGCCTGCCGAACTCGGGACTCTCGGTGCCCGCCTACTACGTGATCGCGCCCGCCGAAGCCTCGTCCAACCTGTCGCGTTTCGACGGCGTGCGCTACGGCCACCGCGCCGCCGAGTACGCCGACCTCAACGACATGTATTGCAAGACGCGGGCGGAGGGCTTCGGCGCCGAGGTCAAGCGCCGCATCCTGGTCGGCACCTACATGCTGTCGCACGGCTACTACGACGCCTACTACCTGCAGGCGCAGAAGATCCGCCGCCTGATCGCCGCGGACTTCGAGGCGGCCTTCCGTGACTGCGACGTGATCATGGGCCCGACCAGCCCGTCGACGGCCTTCCGCCTCGGCGAGAAGGCGGCCGACCCGGTGCAGATGTACCTGTCGGACATCTACACCATCGCCGTCAACCTGGCCGGCCTGCCCGGCATGTCGATTCCCTGCGGCTTCGACGCCGCCGGCCTGCCCGTCGGCCTCCAGCTGATCGGCGGCTGGTTCGAGGAAGCGCGCATGCTGAACGTCGCCCACCAGTACCAACTTGCCACCGACTGGCACCGCCGCAGTCCCGACCTCTGAGGTTTCCCATGTCCCTGAATCTTTCCTCGCTGCAGGAACCCCGCAGCCGGCTCGACAACCACCCCGTCTACCAGCAGGTCAACGACATCGACGCGCTGCGGACCTTCATGACCCACCACGTCTATTCGGTGTGGGACTTCATGTCGCTGCTCAAGTACCTGCAGCACCTGGTCGCACCGGCCGGCGCGCCGTGGATGCCGCTCGGCGACCCGATGCTGCGCCGCTTCGTCAACGAGCTGGTGCTCGAGGAGGAGACCGACGAGGCGCCGGGAGAGAACGGCGAAAAGGGTTACGCCAGCCATTTCGAGCTCTACCTGCTGGCGATGGCCGACGTCGGCGCCGACACCACGCGGCCGCTGGCCTTCCTCGATGCGGTGCGCAAGCAGGGCATCGACGCGGCGCTGGCGTCGGCCAGCATTCCCGAGCCGGCGCGCCAGTTCATGAAGACGACCTTCGGCTTCATCGCCACGGGCAAGCCGCACGTGGTCGGCGCCGCGCTGGCGCTCGGCCGCGAGCACATCATCCCGCCGATGTTCCGCGCCCTGCTGGCCAGGATGGGCTACGACGCGCACAAGGCGCCGCGCTTCCATTACTACCTCGAGCGCCACATCCACCTCGACGAGGACTTCCACGCGCCGATGTCGCTGCGCCTGCTCGAATCGCTGTGCGGCGGCGACGCCGCCAAGGCGGTCGAGGCGATGGCCGCCGCGCGCCAGGCGATGGAAGCGCGCATCGCCTTCTGGGACGGCGTGCAGGCCGCCCTCGTCCGCTAAGGGAGCCGACATGAACAAGGTACAGGGCTACGACATCGAGGACTTGCAGCCGGGCATGACGGCGAGCTTTGCCAAGACCGTCACCGAGGCCGACATCCTGATGTACGCCGGCGTCTCCTGCGACATCAACGCCGTGCACCTCAACGAGGAGTACGCCAAGACGACCATGTTCGGCGGCCGCATCGCCCACGGCATGCTGACGGCCGGCTTCGTTTCGGCGGTGCTCGCCAACAAGCTGCCCGGCCCCGGCACCATCTACCTGGGCCAGACGCTCAAGTTCAAGGCCCCCGTGCGCATCGGCGACACGGTGACCGCCACCGTCACGGTGCGCGAGGTGTTCGCCGAGAAGAAGCGCGTCATCCTCGACGCCGCCTGCACGGTGGCCGGCAAGGTCGTGCTCGAGGGCGAGTCCACCATGCTGTGCACCTCCAACAAGGACAAGTGATGGTCTGGGAAGTCGTCATCGGGCTGGAGACCCACGCCCAGCTGCAAACCAAGTCGAAGATCTTCTCCGGCGCCTCGACGGCGTTCGGCGCCGCGCCCAACGCGCAGGCCTGCGCGGTGGACATCGCGCTGCCCGGCGTGCTGCCGGTGCTCAACCGCGAGGCGGTGGCCTGCGCCATCCGGTTCGGCCTCGCCGTCGGCGCGACCATTGCGCCGCGCTCGGTGTTCGCGCGCAAGAACTACTTCTACCCCGACCTGCCGAAGGGCTACCAGATCAGCCAGTTCGAGATTCCCGTGGTCCAGGGCGGCGCCATCGAAATCCAGGTGGACGACGCCGGGAAGACCGTGCGCCTCACCCGCGCCCATCTCGAGGAAGACGCCGGCAAGTCGCTGCACGAGGATTTCCACGGCAAGACCGGCATCGACCTCAATCGCGCCGGCACCCCGCTGCTGGAGATCGTCTCCGAGCCCGACATGCGCTCGGCCGCCGAGGCGGTTGCCTACGCCAAGGCGCTGCATTCGCTCGTCACCTGGATCGGCATCTGCGACGGCAACATGCAGGAAGGTTCGTTCCGCTGCGACGCCAACGTCTCCGTGCGCCGTCCCGGCGCCCCGCTCGGCACGCGCCGCGAGATCAAGAACCTCAACTCCTTCCGCTTCCTGCAGCAGGCGATCGAGTACGAGATCCAGTGGCAGATCAACGAGATCGAGGAAGGCCGCCAGATCCAGCAGGCGACCGTGCTGTTCAACCCCGACACCGGCGAGACGCGCGCCATGCGCTCGAAGGAGGACGCGCAGGACTACCGCTACTTCCCCGACCCCGACCTGCTGCCGCTGGAGATCAAGCCGGACTGGATCGAGGACGTCAAGCGCGGCATGCCGGAGTTGCCCGGCGCCATGAAGGCGCGCTTCGAGCGCGACTACGGGCTCTCGGCCTACGACGCGGCGACGCTGACCGCCACGCTCGGCACCGCCCGCTACTTCGAGGAGTGCGTCGCCGCCGCGGGAGCGGCCAACGCCAAGACCTGCGCCAACTGGGTGATGGGCGAGGTGGCGGCGCGCCTCAACAAGGAGGGCCTCGAGATCGCGGCCGCCCCGGTGGCGGCGTCCCAGCTCGCCGGCGTGGTGAAGCGCATCGCCGACAACACCATCTCCAACAAGATCGCGCGCGAAGTGTTCGACGCGCTGTGGTCCGGCGAGGGCAAGGATGCCGACGCCGTCATCGAGGCGAAGGGCCTCAAGCAGATCAGCGACACCGGCGCCATCGAGAAGATGGTCGACGAGGTGCTGGCGGCCAACCAGAAGTCGGTGGAGGAATTCCGCGCCGGCAAGGAGAAGGCCTTCAACGCGCTGGTCGGCCAGGTGATGAAGGCGGCCAGGGGCAAGGCCAATCCGCAGCAGGTCAACGACCTGCTCAGGAAGAAGCTGGGCGGCTGAGAAGCCGGGCCGCAGCAGAAACGAAACGGGCCGCTGGCGCGGCCCGTCTTCGTTGGCGGGGTCGGACTAGCGGCTGGCGCCGCCCTGCGTCAGCTCGCGGTAGCGCTTGCGGTCGTCCTCGAAGCGGGCCTTGACGGCGTCGACCTCTTTCTGGCGGTCGTCCAGCGCCTTCTGCTGCGCCGCGATCTCGGTCTCGTTCTCCTTGATCTGCGACTTCAGGTTCGCCGGGACCGGCTTCTTCTTGTAGAACTCCAGTTCCTGGTCGAGCTGCCGCTTGCGCTTCATCGCGGCGTCGTACTTGTCCTGCGCCTGCTTGCCGGTGGCCTGCAGGTCGCTGAGCGCGCGATCGCGCATCAGGTCGATGTCCTTCTCGCTGCCGTAGGTGTTGAGCAGCGCGCGGTCCTTGCGGCGCTGCTCGGCGGCGATGCGTTCCTCTTCCTTCTTCTTCGCCGCGTCGGCGTCGCGCTGCGCCTTCTGCTCCGCCGTCAGCGGCGCCTCGACGCTGCGCACGCCGCCCTTGCCGAACTCCTTGTACGCGCGGTCCTCGCACTCGATCGGCAGCGTGTCGCCGCAGATCTTGTGGCCGGCCTTGTCGGTGCAGCAGAAGGTCCTCGCGGCGGCTGGCAGCGAGAGGCCCACGCCGATGGACAGCACGGCGAAAAGCCGCAGGGCATTGCGATCATTCGACACCGTATTCCTCCCGATAGCGGCGTATCGCCGCGAGGTTGCGCTGAAGTTCCGGCTCTTCGGCCAGGTACGAGATGAGATCGGCCAGCGTCGCCACCGGCACCACGGGAATGCCGTAGGTCTGCTCGACTTCCTGCACCGCCGACAGCTTGCCCTGGCCGCGTTCCTGGCGATCGAGCGCGATCACCACGCCGGCCGGCTCGGCGCCCGCCGCGGCGATCAGCGCCACCGACTCGCGCACCGAGGTGCCGGCCGAGATGACGTCGTCGATGATGAGCACCTTGCCGGCGAGCGGCGCCCCGACCAGCGTGCCGCCCTCGCCGTGGTCCTTGGCTTCCTTGCGGTTGTAGGCGAACGGCGTGTCGCGCCCGAAGCGCGCCAGCGAGATGGCGGTGCCCGCCGCCAGCGGGATGCCCTTGTAGGCGGGACCGAACAGCACGTCGAACTCGGGCGCCGAAGCGAGGATGGCCTCGGCGTAGAAGTCGCAGAGGCGGCCCAGCATGGCGCCGTCGTTGAACAGGCCGGCATTGAAGAAATAGGGGGAAATGCGCCCCGCCTTGGTCTTGAACTCGCCGAAGCGCAGCACGCCGGCGGCGCACGCGAAGGCGATGAAGTCGTGGCTGAAGCGCCGCTCGCCGTCTTCGCCCGGAACCGGCGAAGGCATGGTGCCGCGCGAGCTAGAATTCCGCTGTGTCATGACCGCGGATTCTACATGCTTCGGATAACCACGCTGAACCTCAACGGCATTCGCTCGGCCGCCGGCAAGGGCTTCTACGACTGGCTCGGGCACCAGAACGCCGACGTCGTCTGCCTGCAGGAGCTCAAGGCCCAGCATGCCGACCTCAGCGCCGCGATGCACGCCCCCGGCGGCTACACGGGCTGGTTCCACTGCGCCGAGAAGAAAGGCTACAGCGGCGTCGGGCTCTATGCGCGCCGCCAGCCCGACCGCGTCGTGGAAGGCCTGGGCAACGCCGAGTTCGACGCCGAAGGCCGCTACCTGCGCGCCGACTGGGGCCGACTGTCGGTGGTCTCGCTCTACCTGCCGTCCGGCTCGAGTTCGCCCGAGCGCCAGCAAGCCAAGTTCCGCTTCATGGACTTCTTCTTCCCGCAGCTGGCGCAGCTGCGCGCGGAGGGGCGCGAGATCGTGCTGTGCGGCGACTGGAACATCGCCCACCGCGAGATCGACCTCAAGAACTGGAAGTCGAACCAGAAGAACTCCGGCTTCCTGCCCGAGGAGCGCGCGTGGCTGTCGCGGGTTTTCGACGAGCTGGGCTGGGTCGACGTCTACCGGCGCCTCTATCCCGAGGCGGGCGGCGAGGCGTACACCTGGTGGTCGAACCGCGGCCAGGCCTGGGCGAAGAACGTCGGCTGGCGCATCGATTACCAGATCGCGACGCCGGGCGTCGCCGGCAAGGCTTCGCGAGCGGCCGTGTTCAAGGACCAGCGATTCTCGGATCACGCGCCGCTGACGGTGGATTACGACTGGAGTTTGTAGATTGGCCCGCTACGCTTCTCTCCGCTTGTCTCTCGACCAAATGGAGAAGTACGAAAATGCCAGAAGCAGCTCCACCACCATGGGCAAAAGTATTCCAGGCCCGGCAAACCCGCGAAGAAGTTCTGAAAGTCCCAAAGCGCCAAGACCCGCCATTGATGTCCCGATCCCGAATGATATTGATTGCCGGGATGCGGAAGGTGGTTCATGTCTCGAAAGAAAAGCAATTGCCGCATAGCCCACAAAGAACATCGAAGCTCGGCGAGATATGAAATAGGCCGATTCATTTCCGACAACACCGAATATGAGAAAGATCGGTTCAGGGGCAAGCAGCAGGAAAAGGGCAAGAGCGATGCTCAAGCTGGCGGTTATTACACTCAGTTTCCTGTACCCAACCATCCTTCTGCGCTCCCGATTTGGTGCGGCCTGACGTTCAGAATCACCGGCCTGCGCGGCTTTTCGCGCAGGCCCGCTCGACTTAAAGGTTAGCCGTCAATTCGACGCGGCCAGAGCAGTTTCCTGTACGCCACGTTTTCCTTCCTCTTCGGATACGAGGTGCAGCTTGTTCCTGGCGTACATCAGCCCCATCTTCACCTCTTGCCAAATAAAGGTAAGAGTTCCGGGCTTGGCATCCACTTCGATGGTGTCGGTGTTTTCGGCGGTAGAGGAAATGACATGTTTCCCCGGCGAAACTTCCTTGTAGAAATATGTCTTTGCCGCGGTCTGTCCAATGGGCTGGCCATCAATCGCCACGTCCATCTTCACGGCCGCGCCCATGGTTTCATTTCGGTAAATGTAGATCCCGGCCTTCTCTTTCGCGACCGCGAAAGTCTTTAACGCTGCATCTTGCTTGGGGTCACCCATCGGTACGGAGGCGCAACCCGAGATCAGCAGTGCAGCGGCGATTAGGACGTAATACAGCTTCATTACAAGCTCCCTTTGGTTAAGAAACTCGGTCTATTGACGGCTGACCGTAGGGGTCGGCGTCACGCCCTCAGTGCCGTGAAGCCGTGCGAAATCGAATGGTTGCAGGCCCCTTAGGCGTCGGTAATGATTGTGCCATTGGCATTATCCACCACCACAGGGCTCTCGAAGTAGATCACTGATGGCTCAGCACCATACTTGTC
>DASVZD010000399.1:0-3810 GCA_036391815.1 Rhodocyclaceae bacterium | reverse complement strand
CGCCAGCTCGGCGGCGGCGGCGTCCGCCGCCTGGCGGTCGAGGTCGGCGATGGCGACCGCCGCGCCCTCGCGCGCGAAGGTGGCGGCGATCTCGCGGCCGATGCCGCGCGCCGCGCCGGTGACGAATGCGACCTTGCCCTTGAGCAGCATGGCGTTCTCCTTACTTGCGTTGCTTTACGTAACCGACGAAGCCGTCGACGAACTTCTGCAGCAGTTCGCGGGTGGCCGGGTCGGTGAGGTCGCCGTTGGCGCCGATCGCGTTGTTGGCGCGCGCCAGCGCGAAGCGCGGCCCGGTCCAGATGTCGGCGCCGAGGATGCGGAACACCGGCAGCCAGGCGGCCTGCGACAGCGCGGTGCCGAAGCTGCCCGGCGACGCGCCGAGGATGGCGACCGGCCGGCCGCCGAACACCCGCCGGCTGTCGGAAGGCGGGCGCGACATCCAGTCGATGGCGTTCTTCGCCACGCCCGGCACGCTGTTGTTGTACTCGGGCGTCGCCAGCACCAGCCCGTCGGCGGCGGCGACTTCATCCTTGAGCCGCGCCACCGCAACGGGGATGCCCTGGTTCTCGACGTCGCCGTCGTAGAGCGGGATCGCGGCGATGGATTCGATGCGCAGCTCGGCATCGTGCGGCATCATGGCGGCGGCGGCGCGCAGCAGCGCCGAATTGAACGAGCCGGCGCGCAGGCTGCCGGAAATGCCGATGAGCTTGATCATGGCGTGCTCCTTGCCGGAAACGGCACCACCTCGTGGAAGCGGGTCAGGTCGATGATGCGGGCGCCGTCGGCGGCATCGGTGATGATGTCGACGAAGCGATGGTCGAACAGCAGGTCCTGCGCCGAGTATTCGTGCAGGGCAT
Source organism: Rhodocyclaceae bacterium (assembly GCA_036391815.1). Classification (GTDB taxonomy): domain Bacteria; phylum Pseudomonadota; class Gammaproteobacteria; order Burkholderiales; family Rhodocyclaceae; genus Nitricoxidireducens. Next base: position 2,953 of record DASVZD010000399.1, on the reverse strand, counting down.
GCACGGAAGTGCCGAGGGTCTCGTCGTGGCCGAGGATCGACACCGTGATGCGGCTGCGCGCGGCTTCCAGCCGTTCGCCATCCCAGCCCCACAGCGGGCTTGCTTCGTCGATGCGGTGGATCAGCGTCCAGGTCAGCGCGAACACCTGGTTGCGGCTGCGCACCAGCGCGAGGTCGTGCAGCCGGTACACGTGCTCGCCGTCGGCCGTCTTCTCGAGGCGCACCAGGCCGAGGTTGGCGGTCGGCTCGACCATGCGGTTGTGGCGCTCGTTGGCCACGCGCAGCATCAGCACGCGCTGGCCGTCGAAGTCGCGCACCACCGCCCTGCTGCTGAACAGCACGCGCGCCGTCGGCTTCGAGAAGCGCGCGAACATCAGGCCGGTGACCACCGCCAGGCTCATCAGGCCGACCAGGATCTCGGTCGCCGCGATGATGTGGCCGCGGGTCGAGCCGGGCACCATCTCCCCGTAGCCGACGGTGGCCAGCGTCTCGATGCTGAAGAACAGCGCGTCGAGGAAGGAGCCCGGGCGCGCGTGCGCCACGCTGCCCGCCACCAGCCAGTAGGCGGTGGCGAAGGCCAGGTTGACGGCCATGAAGAAGGCGGTGACCAGCGCGAAGAAGCGCGGCCAGCTGAGCGTCAGCACCAGGTGGTAGATGTCGTTCCAGCGGCGCCGCTGGGCCGGCGTCTTGCGGATGACGACCTCGCCCGCCGCCACGGGCGCATGGGCGCGCGGGCGGACGCGCTGCGGGACGTCGCCTTCCTGCCGCTGCGCTTCCATGGCTGCGGCGCTCATACCGGCCGGGGCTCCAGGTGACGCGGCGCCGCCGCCTGCTCGGGCCAGGCGACGCGGTTGCGCCCCTGGCGCTTGGCGCGGTAGAGGCAGCCGTCGGCCGCCGCGAGCAGCGCCTCGGCCGACGCAGCCGCGGCATGCGTGGCCGTGGCGGCGCCGACGCTGACCGTCAGCGGCCGCGGCGCGATGCCCGCGGCGTGGAGGCCTTCGACGCGCTTGCGGATGTCCTCGGCGACCTCGATGGCGCCCTCGAGCCCGCATTCGGGCAGCACCACCACGAACTCCTCGCCGCCGTAGCGCGCCGAGTAGTCGCCGAAGCGGTGCACGCGATGGCCGAGCGCGCGGGCCAGCGCGCGCAGGCACTCGTCGCCGACGGCGTGGCCGTCGGTGTCGTTGACCTGCTTGAAGTGGTCGGCATCGATCATCAGCACCGAGACCGGATAGCGGTAGCGGTGCGCGCGCCCGAGTTCCTCGGGCAGCTTCTCCATCAGGTAGCGCCGGTTGAACAGGCCGGTGAGCGGGTCGTGCATCGCCTCCTGCTCGTGGAAGGCGGCGCGGATCTCGGCGTCGCGGTGCAGCCGGAAGTTCTCGACCAGCAGGGCGCCCATCACCGCCGCGGCGGAGGCCAGGCTGAGGCCGTGGCCGACGTACCAGCCCACCGTGTAGCGTTCGGTGCCGGCCAGCGAGAGCACCACGTCGAGCGTGAACGCCAGCACGGCGAGCGCCAGCCACAGGTAGAGCAGCTCGCGCAGCCGCGTCATGTAGATGATCGCCATCAGCGCGAACACGTTGAGCACCACCACGGCGGCGCCCATGTAGCTGCCGGCCAGCCGCAGGTCGCTGCTCTCGGCGATGGTGGGCAGCAGGTCGGAGTTGGCGATCAGGGTCGAGGCGGCGGCCAGCGCCAGCAGCACGCCGAGCGCCACCGGGAACAGGCTGAGCAATCCCGTCAGCTCCGGATCGCCGCGGCGCCGTCCGGCGCTCTTCGCCTTGGCGTGCAGCGCCTGCAGTACGAAGCAGGGGAAGCCGCCGTGCCAGGCGATCCACAGCCAGCGCACCAGTGGCGGGATGGCGGGCCGGGCGGCCTCCGTCGACTCGAAGATGTCGGGCAGCGCGAGGAACATGGCGCCCGCCGCGACGGCGGAAAACGCATAGCCGCCGGCCAGCCACGCCAGCGCCGGCCGCGAGTTCGCCGCCAGCGCCTGCAGCGCGAGGAACAGCGCGATCTGCGCGTCGAGCAGCAGCACGCCGGCGAGGAAGGCGCCCTCGAACCACGGCCGCACGCCCCAGGGCTCTCCGATCACCGGCAGCGCCAGCGCCGCGATGCCGACCAGGACCAGGCTGCTGGCGCTCACCCAGACCAGCTGGCTGTCCTTGGCGGCAGCGGTTTCCAGCATCATGCCCGGCCCCCGTGCGGCCAGGCGCCCGCGGTCACGAGCCGCTGCGCCGTCGGGCGAACGAGACCGCGTAGGCCGGCGAGCGGAACGTCAGCACGGGGTCGTTCGTCGCTGCGATGCCGTCCGCCATCACCAGCGGATCGTAATTGATCGGCTCGCACTCGGCGCCTTTCTGCGGCATCGCCGAGGCGATGCTCAGCGTGCCGGCCTTGAACTGCTTGCGGCCTTGCGGCCACATGAGGGTCGGGTTGTCCTCGGGGTCGCCCGGCTGGCCGACCGTCACCATCATGTCCCAGCGCACCGGACCCTGCCGGGTGCGGTCGATCAGCGCCTTCTCCAGGAAGTCGTGGCCGGCCGTCTTCATCTGTGCGTCGGTGAGCCGCTTCTCGCCGTCCTCCGGCACGAACTCCCAGCGCACCAGCGTCGTCTTGCCGTCCTTGCCGATGAACTTGAAGGTGTGGATGCCGAAGTAGGCGCTGTTGGCCCAGCTCGGCGGCGGGTTGTTCTTCTGCAGGAAGTCGGACTGCGCCACCGCGTCGGGATGGCTGGCGAGGAAGGCCTTGACCTTGGCCGGGTCGGGCTTGCCGGTGGCCGGGTCCGGCCGCGTGGCGACCACGTTGTCGAAGAAGGTCTTTGGCGTCGCCGCGCCGAACATCGGCGTGTTGATCATAGTGATGTGCTGGATCGCGCCGCCCGGCAGCCGGAACTCCAGCGCCATGCCGCGCGGGTTCTTCGCCGTATCGGGAGTCTTCGGGTTGCCGCCGGC
>DASVZD010000398.1:0-7543 GCA_036391815.1 Rhodocyclaceae bacterium | reverse complement strand
GACTACTGGGACTACACCCATCGCATCTTCGAATGGCCGGATGGCGGCTACTCGAACATGATCCTCGACGACGGCGGCGACGCCACGCTGCTGCTGCACCTCGGCAGCCGTGCCGAGAAGGACCTCTCGGTGCTCGACAAGCCGGACAGCGAGGAGGCCACGGTGCTGTACGCCTCGATCAAGGCCAAGCTCGCGCAGGACCCGAAGTGGTACTCGACGCGCCTGGCGCAGATCAAGGGCGTCACCGAGGAGACCACCACCGGCGTGCACCGCCTCTACCAGATGCACGAGCGCGGCGAACTGAAGATCCCGGCGATCAACGTCAACGATTCGGTCACCAAGTCGAAGTTCGACAACCTCTACGGCTGCCGCGAGTCGCTGGTCGACGGCATCAAGCGCGCCACCGACGTCATGGTGGCCGGCAAGATCGCCGTGGTCTGCGGCTACGGCGACGTCGGCAAGGGCTCGGCGCAGGCGCTGCGCGCGCTGTCCGCCCAGGTGTGGGTCACCGAGATCGACCCCATCTGCGCGCTGCAGGCCGCCATGGAAGGCTACCGCGTCGTCACCATGGAATACGCCTGCGACAAGGCCGACATCTTCGTCACCGCCACCGGCAACTATCACGTCATCGACCACCAGCACCTGGTGAAGATGAAGGACCAGGCGATCGTCTGCAACATCGGCCACTTCGACTCCGAGATCAACGTGGCGTCGATCGAACAGTACCAATGGGAGGAGATCAAGCCGCAGGTCGACCACGTGGTCATGCCGTCGGGCAACCGCATCATCCTGCTGGCCAAGGGCCGGCTGGTGAACCTCGGCTGCGCGACCGGCCACCCCAGCTACGTGATGTCGTCGTCCTTCGCCAACCAGACCATCGCGCAAATCGAGCTCTTCACCAAGAACGCCGATTATCCGGTGGGCGTGTACACCCTGCCCAAGCACCTCGACGAGAAGGTCGCCCGCCTGCAGCTGAAGAAGCTCAACGCCCAGCTGACGACGCTGACCGATGCCCAGGCCAGCTACATCGGCGTGCCGGTGCAGGGCCCGTACAAGTCCGAGCACTACCGCTATTAAGAGGGCCTGAAGCGATGGCGATGCGCTCTTTCCATGCCCGCACGCGGAAAAGCGAGATGCACTACGAGGGCATCCCGCGTGCGCGTCCGCCGGAGGAGCCGCGCGACCGCCATGGCCTGGTGCGCGCGGACGCGCTGCTGGTGGCGAGCGGCCTCGCGCCCTCGCGCACCGCCGCGCAGCGCATGATCGCCGCCGGGCGCGTCAGCGGTCCCGAAGGAGTCATCGCCAAGCCTTCCCACGAACTGCCGGCCGATGTCGTCCTGCATGTCACCGCGGACGACGAGGATCGCTACGTCTCACGCGGCGGCCTCAAGCTGGCCGGCGCGCTGGCGCACACCGGCCTCGACGTGCGCGGCCGCGTCTGCCTCGACGTCGGCCAGAGCACCGGCGGCTTCACCGACTGCCTGATCCAGGCGGGCGCGGCGCGCGTGGTGGGCGTCGACGTAGGCCGCACCCAGCTTCATCCGCGCCTGCGCGGCGACGCGCGCATCGCCTGCATCGAGGAGGTGAATTGCCGCTCCTTGACGCGCGACGACCTGGGCGGCCGCGAGCCGGAAGGCGGCTTCGGCCTCATCGTCGCGGACGTCAGCTTCATTTCCCTGACGCTGGTGTTGCCCCAGCTGCCGCCGCTGCTCGCCGCCGACGGCGACATGCTGCTGCTGGTGAAGCCGCAGTTCGAGGTCGGCCCCGCGAACGTCGGCAAGGGCGGCATCGTGCGCGACGCCTCGCTCTACCGGGAGGTCGAAACGAAACTGCGCGAGGCCTGCGCCGCGGCGCATCTCGCCGTGCGCGACTGGTTCGACAGCCCGATCACCGGCGGTGACGGCAACCGCGAATTCTTCATCTGGACACGACATGGACAAGCCTGAACTCTCCGTCGAATTCTTCCCGCCGCAGACGCCCGAGGGCGCCGAGAAGCTGCGCGCCACCTGGCAGAAGCTCGCGGCGCTCAAGCCGGCGTTATTCTCCGTCACCTTCGGCGCCGGCGGCTCGACGCAGGACCGCACCTTCGAGACCGTCGCCGAGATCCGCGCCGCGGGCCTCAACGCCGCTCCGCACATCTCCTGCATCGGGTCGACCCGGGAGCGCATCCGCGCCATCCTCGACCGCTACCGCGCGGCCGGCATCGACCGGCTGGTCGCCCTGCGCGGCGACCTGCCCTCCGGCATGGCGGACGCCGGCGAGTTCCGCTACGCCAACGAACTGGTCGAGTTCATCCGCCAGGAAACCGGCGACTGGTTCCACATCGAGGTTGCCGCCTATCCCGAATGGCACCCGCAGGCGAAGAACCCGGCCGAGGACCTGCGCAACTTCAAGCGCAAGATCGACGCCGGCGCCGACGGCGCCATCACCCAATTCTTTTTCAATCCCGACGCCTACGAGAACTTCGTCGCCGACGCGCGGACCCTCGGCGTCCAGGTGCCGATCGTCCCGGGCATCATGCCCATCGCCTCGTTCTCCAAGCTGGCGCGCTTCGCCGACACCTGCGGCGCAGACATCCCGCGCTGGATGCGCCGCAAGTTCGAGAGCTATGGCGACGATGCGGAGTCGATCCGAGCGTACGGCCTCGATGTCGTCACGCAACTGTGCGAGCACCTGATCGCGCGCGGTGCACCGGGGTTGCACTTCTACACGCTGAACCAGGCGGGGCTGACGAGCGAGATCGTCAAGCGGCTGGGGTTGGGTTCCTGAGGGCTTAACCGCCAAGGGCGACGGGGGGTCGCTCCTCGGCTCAGCGCCTTCCGACGATCACCACGCCCGCAACCACCAACCCCGCTCCAATCCACTGCGACACCGACATCGCTTCGCCGAGCAGCCACCAGCCGAGCGCGATGGTGATCAGCGGACCTATGGTGCCGATCAGCGCCGCGCGGCCTGCGCCTATGCGGCGGATCGCGGCCGACTGGGCGAACACGGGAATCAGCGTCGACAAGACCGCCATCGCGAAGCCATAGCCGTAAACCGGCAGCGGCTGCACCAGCTCCGAGAGCGGCTGCGTGACGAGGAAGTGCACCAGCGTCGCTCCCGTCGACACGAGCATCGCCAGCGCCGTGAAGCGCGCCGCGCCCAGGCGGGAGATCATGCGTGCGCTGCCGGCAAGATATACCGCATAGGACAGCGAGGAGGCGAAGACGAAGCCGCCGCCGATCCATACCGCCTCGGAGTCGACATTGACGCCCAGGTCGTGCGCGAAGGCCGCCGCGATGCCCAGGTAACAGAGCGCCAGCGCGGCCCACTCGCGGCGCCCGATCGCCGTGCCGAAGGCCAGCGCCGAGATGAGGATGGTCAGCGTCGGATAGGTGAACAGGATCAGCCGCTCGAGCCCCGCGGTAATGTATTGCAGGCCGACGAAGTCGAAGATGCTGGCGCCGTAATAGCCGAGGCAGCCGAGCACCAGCAGCGCCGCCCAGTCCTTCCGGGCAAGCGGCGGGGCGCCGCGGGACTCCCGCAAGCCGATCCAGGCGAACACCGGGAGGGCGAACGCCATGCGCAGCGCCAGCAGCGTCACCGCCGCCACGGGGTAGGAAGCGTAAGCCAGCTTGATGAGGATCGCCTTGACCGAGAAGCCGAAGGCGGCGACGAGCGCGAGCGAAAAGCCGAGGCCGTCTGCCGGGCGGTGATTCGATGCCATACTGAATTGGGCCACATCGCGGCAGGGGTATGCAAGCCATGCAGTCCTCCGGGATTCATATCGCGCATCTCGACAGCCAGGCGGCGCTCGCCAGCCTCGGCAGCGGCCCCGGAGGATTGACGGACCAGGAGGCGGCGCGGCGCCTCGCCGAGTTCGGCCCCAATCGCATCGAGGCGGTGGCCGGCGAGCCGATCTGGCTGGCACTCGGCAAGGAATTCACGCACTTCTTCGCCTTGCTGCTCTGGTTCGCGGCCGCGCTCGCCTTCTATGCCGAACGCTTCGGGCCCGGCGAAGGCATGGCGCAGCTCGGCATCGCCATCGTCGCGGTCATCGCGGTGAACGGGCTGTTCTCCTTCTGGCAGACCTACCGCGCCCAGCGAGCGCTGGCCGCCCTGCGCGAGCTGCTGCCGGCCCGCGTCGGCGCATTGCGCGGCGGCCGGCCGGTCGACCTTGCCGTCGCGGACGTCGTCCCGGGCGACCTGCTGCTGCTCGACGAAGGCGCCCGCGTCCCGGCCGATTGCCGCATTGTCGAGAGCTGGGGCTTGCGCGTGAACCTCGCCACGCTGACCGGCGAGGCGCTGCCGAAGGCCCGCGCCGCGGAAGCCGAAAACGGCACCGAGCCGCTGGCCGCCCACAACCTGCTGCTTGCGGGCACCGCGATCGTCTCCGGGGAATGCCGTGCCGCCGCCTACGCGACGGGGATGAACACGGAATTCGGGCGCATCGCGCACCTCACCCAGACGGCGGGCGAGGCGGAATCGCCGTTGCAGAAGGAGATCCGGCGCGTCTCGCGCCTCGTCGCGCTGCTCGCCGTGGCCTTGGGCGCCGTCTTCTTCGGCATCGGGCAGCTCATCGGCCTGCCGTTCTGGGCCAACTTCACCTTCGCCATCGGCATCATCGTCGCCAATGTGCCGGAAGGCCTGCTGCCGACCGTCACGCTGGCGCTGGCGCTCGCCACGCAGCGCATGGCCAAGCGCCGCGCCCTGGTGCGCCACCTGCCCGCGGTGGAAGCGCTCGGCAGCACCACGGTGATCCTCACCGACAAGACCGGCACGCTCACGCAGAACCGCATGGCCGTGCGCGAACTCTTCGTCGGCGGCCGCCATGCGCTGGCCGCCAGCCGCTGGCCGAAGGCGGCGGACATCGAGCTGCGCGCCGTCGCCCGCCACTGCCACAGCCTCAGGTTTCCCGATGGGCGGCCGAGCGGCGACCCGATGGAGATTGCGCTGTGGGAATTCGCCGGCGCCGGCGACGCCGAGGCACGCGTCGGCGAGCAGCCGTTCGATGCCGAGCGCAGGCGCATGTCGGTGGTCACGCGCGACGCCGCCGGGCGGCGCAACCTGTGGTGCAAGGGGGCGCCGGAAACCGTGCTGCCGCTCTGCTCGGCATGGCTGGAACGCGGCGTGGCGCACCCGCTCGACGCCGCGGCAGGCGCCCGCCTGCGCCGCGCCGCGGAAGACATGGCCGACCGCGGCCTGCGGGTGCTTGCGCTCGCCTGGCGGCCGCTTGCCGAAAGCGAGGACGCGCAGGAGCACGAGCTCCAGCTCTGCGGCTTCGTCGGGCTCGAGGACCCGCCGCGGCCCGAGGTTCACGAGGCGGTCGTGCGCTGCCGCGAGGCCGGCGTGCGCGCCATCATGGTGACCGGCGACCACCCGCACACCGCGCTGGCCATTTCGCGCGAGGTCGGCCTGGTGCGCGGCGCCGCGCCTGCGGTGATCCTCGGAGACGATGTGCGCCGCATGGCGCCGGCCGAGCTGCAGCTGGCGCTCGATGCGCCCGAGGTGCTGTTCGCGCGCGTCACCGCCGAACAGAAGATGCTGGTGGTGCGCGCGCTGCAGCACAAGGGAGAGATCGTCGCCGTCACCGGCGACGGCGTGAACGACGCGCCGGCGCTGAAGACCGCCGACATCGGCATCGCCATGGGGTTGAGCGGCACCGACGTCGCGCGCGAGGCGGCCGACATCGTGCTGCTCGACGACCACTTCGCCACCATCGTCGATGCCATCGAGGAAGGCCGCGCGGTGTTCGACAACATCCGCAAGTTCCTCACCTACATCCTGACCTCGAACATCCCGGAGCTGGTGCCCTACCTGGCCTTTGCGCTGTTCCGCATCCCGCTGCCGCTGACGGTGATCCAGATCCTCGCGGTCGACCTCGGCACCGACATGCTGCCCGCCCTGGCGCTCGGCGCCGAGCCGCCGCACGCCGAGGTCATGAAGAAGCCGCCGCGCGCGCACGGCGAACGCCTGCTGTCCGGCCCGCTGCTGGCGCGCGCCTACCTGTTCCTCGGACCGCTGGAGGCGGTCGCCGCCATGGCGGGATTCTTCTTCGTCCTCGGCGAAGCCGGCTGGCACTATGGCGAACCGCTGGCGCGCGACGATCTCCGCTACCTGCAGGCCACCACGGCCTGCCTGGCGGCCATCGTGCTCGCCCAGATGGCGAACGTCTTCGTCTGCCGGCATCCGCGGCTGCCCGCCTGGCGCTTTCCCCTGCGCCAGAACCCGCTGCTGGTCGTCGGCCTCCTCGTCGAGGCCGCCGTGCTGCTGCTCATCGTCTATGCGCCCTGGGGCCAGCAGTTGTTCGCGACCGCCGGCCTGCCGCTGCGCGCCTGGCTGTTCCTGCTGCCCTTCGCGCTCGCGCTCGCGGCCCTGGAGGAGGGCCGCAAGGCACTGGTCCGTTCCGCCGAGGGCCGTCTGGCAAGCCCCGGATGCTAAAATGCCGCCCTTTCAGCAGCAAAGGATTCCACCATGGCCGGTCATTCCAAATGGGCCAACATCCAACACCGTAAGGGCCGCCAGGACGAAAAGCGCGGCGCCGCCTTCTCCAAGATCGCCAAGGAAATCACCGTCGCCGCCAAGATGGGCGGGGGCGATGCCAACTTCAACCCGCGCCTGCGGCTGGCCATCGACAAGGGCAAGGCCATCAACATGCCGAAGGACAAGATCGAGAACGCCATCAAGAAGGGCACCGGCGAGCTCGAAGGCGTCAGCTACGAGGAGACCCGCTACGAAGGCTACGGCATCGGTGGCGCGGCCATCATCGTCGACTGCCTGACCGACAACAAGGTGCGCACCGTCGCCGACGTCCGCCATGCCTTCAACAAGTACGGCGGCAACATGGGCACCGACGGCTGCGTCGCCTTCATGTTCACGCACTGCGGCCAGTTGATCTTCGCGCCCGGCACCGACGAGGCCAAGCTGATGGACGCCGCCATCGAGGCCGGCGCCGAGGACGTCACGACCAACGAGGACGGCAGCATTGAGGTGGTTTCCAGCCCCGGCGATTTCATCGCCGTCAAGGACGCGCTCGAGAAGGCCGGCTTCACGCCCGAGTTCGCCGAAGTCACGATGAAGCCGCAGAACGAAACCGAGTTCGCCGGCGAAGATGCCGCCAAGATGCAGAAGCTGCTCGACGCCCTGGAAAGCCTGGACGACGTGCAGGAGGTCTATACCACCGCGGTGATGGACGAATAGGACCGATGGCCGAGGCCGCCACGCGCATCCTCGGCATCGATCCCGGCCTGCGCATCACGGGCTTCGGGATCATCGACCGCCGCGGCAGCAAGCTCACCTACGTCAGCAGCGGCTGCGTCAGGACCAACGACGCCGAGTCGCTGCCGGAGCGCGTGCGCACCATCCTCGACGGCATCGCGGAAGTCATCGCCGCGCATGGGCCGCAGCAGGCGGCGATCGAGCAGGTGTTCGTCAACGTCAATCCGCAGTCGACGCTGCTGCTCGGCCAGGCGCGCGGCGCGGCCATCGCCGCGCTCGTCACCGCCAGCCTCCCCGTCGCCGAGTACACGGCCCTGCAGGTCAAACAGGCCGTCGTCGGCCA
>DASVZD010000397.1:0-2523 GCA_036391815.1 Rhodocyclaceae bacterium | reverse complement strand
CAACAGGCTGCGGCCGTCCTGCAGGGCCTTGACGGCGCCGGCATCCAGCGTGAGCGCACCGGCGAGCTGCAGGTGGTCGGCCAGCCATTGCTTGCGCGCGGCAAGCGGGGATTCCGTCGCATAAAGAAGGGTTCCGACGGGCTCGCCCCGGGCGGCGCGGGACAGCGCCTCCGGCTCGCGGCCGCCCACGATCAGCGTATGCGCGCCGCTCCGGGCGGCGCGTTGCGCGGCGCGGACCTTCGTGATCATGCCGCCCCTGCTGATCGCACTGCCGGCACCGCCGGCCATCGCCTCGTACCGGGAGTCGTCGGCCCTGCCCTCGCTGATGATCGTCGCACCCGGGTCCTGGCGTGGGTCCGCGGTATACAGCCCGCGCTGGTCGGTGAGGATCACCAGGGCATCCGCCTCGACGAGGTTCGCCACCAGGGCGCCCAGGGTGTCGTTGTCGCCAAACTTGATCTCGTCGGTGACCACCGTGTCGTTCTCGTTGATGATCGGAACGACGCCGTAGCCAAGCAGGGCATGCAAGGTGTTGCGGGCATTCAGGTAGCGTGCGCGGTCGGACAGGTCTTCGTGGGTGAGCAGGACCTGCGCGGCCTTCAGGCCGTGCTGGAGGAAGGTGGTCTCGTAGGCCTGGGCCAGCCCCATCTGCCCGACGGCGGCAGCCGCCTGCAAGTCGTGCATGGCCTGCGGCCGGGTGCGCCAGCCGAGGCGCTGCATGCCCGCCGCGATGGCGCCCGATGAAACCAGCAGGACTTCGCGCCCTTCCGCATGCAGGCCGGCGATCTGCCGGGCACAGTCGGCGATGAATTCGGCGGCGAGCCCGGCCCCGTTATTGGTGACCAGTGCGCTGCCGACCTTGACGACGAGCCGCTTACTCTGCGCTATGCGCGTTCTCATGGCGCCGGACCTGTTCGAGATGTTCCATGACGGCGAAGCTTAACTCGCGGCAGCCCGAGCCGTCGATCGCCGAGATGGCGAAATGGCGCTCGACCTTGCCGTACGCCTTGAGAAACGCGTCGATGCGCGCCTTGCGCTCGTCCTCGGCGATCAGGTCGATCTTGTTGATGATGAGCCAGCGCGGCTTCTTATAGAGGGTCGCGTCATATTTCTTGAGCTCCTTCACGATGGCCTTGGCGTCGCGCACCGGGTCGGCCTCGGGATCGAAGGGCGCGATGTCGACCAGATGGAGCAGCAAGTGGGTTCGCTGCAGGTGGCGCAGGAACTGGTGTCCAAGACCCGCGCCTTCCGCGGCACCCTCGATGAGCCCCGGAATGTCGGCAACCACGAAGCTGCGGTTGGTGTCCACGCGGACGACGCCGAGATTGGGGTGGAGGGTGGTGAACGGGTAGTCGGCGACCTTGGGTTTTGCGGCAGAAACGGCACGGATGAAGGTCGACTTGCCTGCGTTGGGCAGCCCCAGCAGGCCGACGTCGGCCAGCACCTTCAGTTCGAGCCGCAGCTCGCGACGCTCGCCCTCTTCGCCCGGCGTGCATTTGCGCGGCGCCCGGTTGGTGCTCGTCTTGAAGTGCAGGTTGCCAAGGCCGCCTTGCCCGCCCTTGGCCAGCAAGGCCCGCTTGCCGTCGGCGTCGAGGTCGGCGATTACTTCTCCAGTATTGAGGTCGGTGAAGGTCGTCCCTACCGGAACCCGCAATACCATGTCCTCGCCGCCCTTGCCGTAGCAGTCCGAGCCGCGTCCGTTCTCCCCGCGCTGGGCGCGGAACATGCGGCTGTAGCGGTAATCGATCAGCGTGTTGAGGTTGCAGTCGGCGACGGCATAGATGCTGCCGCCGCGCCCGCCGTCGCCGCCGTCCGGCCCGCCGAACGGGATGAACTTCTCGCGGCGGAACGAAGCCACGCCGTTGCCCCCGTTGCCGGCAACGACCTCGATCTTGGCTTCGTCGAAGAATTTCATGGTGTCAAAAAAGAAAAAGCCCTATCGCAGAGGATAGGGCTTTCGGTACGACCAGCAGCCCGTTACGCTGCCGCCGGAACGATGCAAACCGTCTTGCGCTTCTCGGCGCCCTTGACGACGAACTTGACCGTGCCGGTCACCTTGGCGAACAGCGTATGGTCCTTCCCCATACCGACGTTCTCGCCGGGATGGAACTGGGTGCCGCGCTGGCGCACGATGATGCTGCCGGCGTTGATCAGCTGGCCGCCAAAACGCTTGACGCCAAGTCGTTGCGCTTCCGAGTCGCGGCCGTTACGCGAACTGCCGCCTGCCTTTTTGTGTGCCATGTCTCTGGACTCCTGTTAGGCCTTGATTTCGCCGATTTCGATCTCGGTGAAATTCTGGCGATGGCCCTGGTTCTTGCGATAGTGCTTGCGACGACGCATCTTGAAGATGTTGACCTTCGGATGCCGGCCTTGCGCGATTACCTTGGCTGTCACTTTGGCACCTGCGACGATGGGCGCGCCGACTTTCACCGACTCGCCTTCGCCGACCATCAGGACCTGGTCCAGCGTGATTTCCGCGCCCACTTCTGCCGGTATCTGTTCTACCTTGATCTTCTCGCCGGC
>DASVZD010000396.1:0-4181 GCA_036391815.1 Rhodocyclaceae bacterium | reverse complement strand
CCCCCCCGTCGCCCTTGGCGGTTAAGCGCAAGGTAGAAAACATGCCGAAACGCAAGAACAAACCCATCTCCACGCAATCCGACTGGACCTTCGAACTCATCGAACGCTACGACAAGGAGATCGGCCGCGTCGCGGCGCATTACGGGCTGGATACCTACCGCAACATCCTCGAGATCATCAACGCCGAGCAGATGATGGACGCCTACGCCTCCGTCGGCATGCCGGTCAACTACCACCACTGGTCGTTCGGCAAGCACTTCCTCGCCACCGAGAGCGGCTATCGGCGCGGCCAGATGGGGCTGGCCTACGAGATCGTGATCAATTCGGATCCCTGCATCGCCTACCTCATGGAAGAGAACACCATGATGATGCAGGCGCTGGTCATCGCCCACGCGGCCTACGGACACAACTCCTTCTTCAAGGGCAACTACCTGTTCCGCACCTGGACGTCGGCGGACTCGATCGTGGACTACATGATCTTCGCCCGCAACTACATCGCCGACTGCGAGGAACGCTACGGCGAGGAGGAGGTGGAGCGCCTGCTGGACAGCTGCCATGCCCTGCTGAACATCGGGGTGGACCGCTACAAGCGGCCGCCGAAGCTGTCGCTGCGGAAGGAAAAGGAGCGCCAGCGCGAGCGCGAAGAATACCTGCAGTCGCAGGTGAACCGGCTGTGGCGCACGCTGCCGTCGCACGAGGCGCCGCATGCCGGGGAGCCGTCGCCCAGGCGCTTCCCGCGCGAGCCCGAGGAGAACCTGCTCTACTTCATCGAGAAGAACGCGCCGCTGCTGGAGCCGTGGCAGCGCGAGGTGGTGCGCATCGTGCGCAAGATCGGGCAGTACTTCCTGCCGCAGCGCCAGACGCAGCTGATGAACGAGGGCTGGGCCAGCTTCTGGCACTACACGCTGCTCAACCACCTCTATGACGAGGGCCTGCTGTCCGACGGCTTCATGATCGAGTTCCTGCAGTCGCACACCAACGTGCTGTACCAGCCGGCCTACAGCCACCCGCACTACGGCGGCATCAACCCGTATGCGCTGGGCTTCGCCATGTGGCGCGACCTGCGGCGCATCAGCGAGGACCCGACGCCGGAAGACCGCGAATGGTTCCCGGAGCTGGCCGGCGGCGACTGGCGCGAGACCATCGACTTCGCCATGCGCAACTTCAAGGACGAGAGCTTCATCGCACAGTACCTGTCGCCGCGCCTGATGCGCGAATTCCGCCTGTTCGCCGTGGTCGACGACGACCGCCGCAGCAACATCGTGGTCGATGCCATCCACGACGACCAGGGCTACCGCACGCTGCGCCAGCGGCTGTCGGACCAGTACAACCTCGGCAACCGCGAGCCGAACATCCAGGTGTGGAACGTGGACTTCCAGGGAGACCGCTCGTTGACGCTGCGGCACTTCCACCACCAGCGGCGGCCGCTGGGCGAGACGCGCGACCAGATGATGGCGCACATCGCCTACCTGTGGGGCTTCCCGGTGCGCCTGGAGGAGCAGGACGAGAGCGGGCAGGTGAAGCTGGTGAAGGAGATCGTGATGGAAAGGCGCCGCTCGCGCGGCTGAAGCGCGGCGCCGCCCGCGCGGCCGCGGGCCGGGCGCCAGGCCCTGCGGATCAGGGGTTCTTCTTTTCCTGCACGCTGCTGTCGGTCTCGTTGCCCATGCTCTTGGTGGCCTCGCTCTCGGTCTTGGCCTTGGCCTTCGACTTCTTGTGCACGCGCTTGTGCTTCCTGGCCTTCTTCGGGGTGGTGGTCTGGTCGCTGGTCGACGACTGGTCCTTGCTCATGCCGGTATCCCCGGCGGCGGGTTGGGCGAAGGCCTGGCCCGCGGTCACCAGCACGGCGGACGAGATCAAGGCGGCAAGCAGTTTGTTCATGGCGCAATTCTCCTGAGGGGTTGATGATGAAATCCTGGACGCTGCGTCGGTTCTCCGACCCTTGGCGCAGGGATGGCGCATCGTAGATGGCGGCCCCTGAAACCTGAATGCCGCCTTGCCAGTAATTTCGCTACCCGTTTTCGCGTAACGGACGCCCGGAAGACCGCCTGGCGCAGGCCCGCCGCCGGAACTATCCGGCATGGCGCCGCGTCGAAACGGCAGGACAGCCGGCGCGGTCGGGGCATCGACCGCAGCCGAGACAGGAGGTGCGATGGCGGGCAACAGCAACCGACGGTTCTGCCTATCCTTCGCCGCGACGCTGCTCGCCGCCGCGGCGAGCCCCGCGCTGGCCGACTATGCGACCGGACTCACCGCGGGAGTCACCTCCACCAGCCGCGAGATCTACTGGCTCCACAGCCTCGCCTACTGGATCTGCGTCGGCATCGGCGTGGTGGTCTACGGCGCCATGGCCTGGGCGATCTTCCACTTCCGCAAGTCGCGCGGCGCCGTGCCGGCCCGCTTCCACGACAACCGGACGCTGGAGATCGCGTGGACCATCATTCCCTTCGTGATCCTGATCGCGCTCGCGGTGCCGGCGACCCTGACGCTGATCCGCATGAAGGACACCGCCGATCCCGACCTGACCGTCAAGGTCACCGGCCAGCAATGGCGCTGGCGCTACGACTACATCGGCCAGGGCGTGGGCTTCTTCAGCAGCCTCGACAAGAAGAGCGCCGACGCCTCCAAGCTGCGCTCGGGCATCGATCCGCGCAGCGTCCCCAACTACCTGCGCGAGGTCGACGAGCCCCTGGTCCTGCCGGTCGGCAAGAAGATCCGCTTCCTGTTCACCTCGACCGACGTCATCCATTCCTGGTGGATGCCGGCGCTCGGCTACAAGGTCGACGCCAACCCGGGCTTCATCAACGAGGCGTGGACGCGAATCGACACGCCGGGCACCTACCGCGGCCAGTGCGCCGAACTGTGCGGCATCGGCCACGGCTACATGCCGATCGTGGTGAGCGCAGTGAGCCCGGCGGAGTTCGACGCCTGGCTGGCGAAGAAGAAGGCCGAGCAGGCGAACGCCGCCGCCGCCGCCGAGCGCCAGTGGAGCAAGGAGGACCTGATGGCGAAGGGCCAGCAGATCTACTCGAGCATCTGCGCCGCCTGCCACCAGCCGAACGGCAAGGGCATTCCCGGCACCTTCCCGGCGCTGGACGGCAGCCCGCTCGTCAACGGCCCGGTCGCCGGGCACATGAATCGCGTGATGAACGGCAAACCGGGCACCGCCATGCAGGCCTTCGCCACGCAGCTGTCCGACGTAGACATCGCGGGGGTCATCACCTACGAGCGCAACTCCTGGGGCAACCATACCGGAGACGTGGTGCAGCCCTCGCAGATCAAGGCGGCACGCAAATAGGAGCAGGCCCATGGCAGAGATCGCACTCCACGGCGAAGCGCACGACCATCCCACCGGCCTGGCGCGCTGGCTGTTCACCACCAACCACAAGGACATCGGCACGCTCTACCTGTGCTTCTCGCTGCTGATGCTGTTCGTCGGCGGCACCTTCGCGCTGGTGGTGCGCGCGGAGCTGTTCCAGCCCGGCCTGCAGTTCGTCAGCGCCACCACCTTCACCCAGATGACCACGCTGCATGCGCTGGTGATGATCTTCGGCGCCATCATGCCGGCCTTCGTCGGCCTGGCGAACTGGATGCTGCCGCTGATGATCGGCGCGCCCGACATGGCGCTGCCGCGCCTCAACAACTGGAGCTTCTGGATCCTGCCGTTCGCCTTCACCATGCTGCTGTCGACCTGGGCGATGCCGGGCGGGCCGCCGACCACCGGCTGGACGCTCTACCCGCCCAACTCGCTGCAGACCGGGATGGCGTTTCCCTTCGTGATCTTCGCCATCCACCTGATGGGCATTTCGTCGGTGATGGGCGCCATCAACATCATCACCACCATCTTCAACATGCGCGCGCCGGGCATGACCTGGGGCCGGCTGCCGCTGTTCGTGTGGACCTGGCTGATCACGGGCTTCCTGCTGATCGCCGCCATGCCGGTGCTGGCCGGCGCGGTGACCATGCTGCTGACCGACAAGTACTTCGGCACCAGCTTCTTCAGCGCCGCCGGCGACGGCGACCCGGTGATGTTCCAGCACGTGTTCTGGTTCTTCGGGCATCCGGAGGTCTACATCATGATCCTGCCGGCCTTCGGCATCGTCTCGCAGATCGTGCCGACCTTCGCGCGCAAGCCGCTGTTCGGCTACCACTCGATGGTTTACGCGGTCGGCGCCATCGCCGTC
>DASVZD010000395.1:0-15373 GCA_036391815.1 Rhodocyclaceae bacterium | reverse complement strand
GCCGCGCCGGTGCGCGACGACACCGGGGAACTGGTCGCCGGGCTCTCGGTGTCCGCGCCGGCCGAGCGCCACAATCCCGAGTGGGCCGCCCTGGTTCGCGCCGCGGCCGATCAGATCTCCGCCGCCATCGGCTACGTCAAGCCCGCGAAGTAGTCCCGGTCATCCCGGGTGATGCCGGGATCATGGGGTAAACCCCACACCCGGCTATGGCCATCGTCGTATATCGAAGCGCCACCGTTTGTTATACGATTCCCGCACGCCCGTAAAGGATGCCGGAACCAAGGCCCTGTCATCGCCTTTGGTTTCCGCATCGCCGCCGAATCCGCGGACGGCAATGAAAGGAGACCCGCCATGATCCCGAGGGTTGCAGTGAGAAGTGCTTCCCCGCTTGCCCCGGTGCCGGCTGCGGCCGGTACCCGTTGCGCCTCCGTGCGCCGGAGTTGCAGCCGCGCGGAACAGGAAGGCGCCCGATGAGCCGCGTATCGATCGCCAGGGCGGACCTCGCGCTCGGCATGCCGCTGCCGTGGATGGTCCACGACCAGGACGGCAACGTGCTGATGCAGGAGGGCGAGATCCTCGAGACCGAGGAACAGATCCAGAAGCTGCTGGCCGCCCGGCCGTTGCGCGAACTGACCTGGAACGCCGGAGATGCCGCCGCGGCCAACGACGGCGACGAGCCGATCGATGCGGCCACCGACGCAGCGCTCGGGGCCGATGCCAGCGAGAGCCGGTTCACCTTCCAGGACATGCGGCTGCGCGTAGGCGATCGCCTGCAGCTCCAGCCGCCCGCTACGGTCAGCACCGAACGCTATGTCGTGAAGCTGATCGGCTACGTGGAGAACGTCAGCGTCCTGGTCACCGCGCCCATGGCGAACGGGCTGCGCGTCCCGCTGCGGGAGAACGACGCCATCGTGGCCCGTATCTTCGCCGGCCAGAAGGCCTTCGGTTTCAGCAGCACCGTCGAGCGCGTCTGCAAGATCCCTTTCGACTACCTGCATCTGTCCTTTCCGGAAAAGGTCCAGGGATCGGTCATCCGCAAGTCGCCGCGCGTGCGCACCCGCATCATCGCTTCCGTCGCCAACACGGCCGCGTCCGACGCCGCGGAGCGGCAATCCGGCGTCATCGTGAACCTGAGCGCCGACGGCGCCCTGGTCAAGGCGCGCCAGCCGCTGGGGGACAAGGGCGACCGGCTCATGCTGTCGTTCCGCGTCAGCCTGCACAAGGTGGATGCCTACCTGACGGTCAGCGGCGTGGTGCGCAGCGCCTTCGCCGACGAGGAGAAGGACCGCGGCGACGGCGCCACCTTCGGCCATGGCATCCAGTTCGACGACCTGGCGCCCAACGACACCGTGATCCTGCAGAGCTTGATCTACCACCAGATGATCGAGCATCCCCATACGCTGACGTGAGCCTGCCATGCTGAAGAAGATCCCGGCAAGCCGGCTCCGGCAGGGCATGTTCATCCACGACCTGAATTGCAGCTGGATGGACCATCCGTTCCTGCGCAACCAGTTCCTCGTCGAGGACGAGGAGATGCTGCGCAAGATCGCCGAGGCGGGGATCGGGGAGCTCTACATCGACACCGGCCGCGGCCTCGATGTCGCGCCGGAGGAATCGCCGGGGAGCGCGCCCGTGGGCGGCGCGACTGCCACGTTCCCCGAGAAGCTGGCCACCGGCACGCCGGCGCTGGTCAACGAAGTGGCGCGGGCGAAGAAGCTCCACCACGAAGCCAACAAGCTGGTGTCGGGGCTGATGCGCGACGTCCGGCTCGGGCAGCAGATCGAGGTCGAGCAGTGCGAACCCGTCGTCGAGGCCATCATCGACTCGATCTTCCGCAAGCCGGATGCGCTGCTGCCGCTGGCGCAGGTGAAGAACCGCGACGAGTACACCTTCCAGCATTCGGTCGCCGTGGCCGCGCTGGCAGCGGCCTTCGGCCGCACGCTGGAACTGCCGCGCGCCGTCATCAAGGAGCTGGCGATCGGCGGGCTGCTGCACGACGTCGGCAAGGCGCTGGTGCCCGATGCCGTGCTCAACAAGCCGGGCAAGCTCACCGACGACGAGTTCGCCCTGATGAAGAACCACGCCGCGCTGGGTGCGCAACTGCTGAAGAAGACGCCGGGGATCAGCGAGATCGCCTACAACGCCGCCGCCCAGCACCACGAACGCTTCGACGGCACCGGCTATCCGCTGGGGCTGAAGGGCGACGACATCAGCCTCTACGGCCAGATGCTGGCGATCGTCGACGTCTATGACGCCATCACCTCGCTGCGCATCTACCACAAGGGCATGCCGCCGACCGAGGCGCTGCGCAACATGTTCCAGTGGAGCAAGCAGCACTTCAGTCCGACGCTGGTGCAGGCCTTCATCAAGGGCATCGGCATCTACCCGGCCGGCTCGCTGGTGCGCATGGAGAGCGGCCGCATGGGCGTGGTGCGCGAGGTGGTGCCCGACAAGCTGCTGCAGCCGGTGGTGAAGGTGTTCTTCAGCGCGGAGAAGCGCTGCTACCTGCCGCCGGAAACGGTGGCGCTGGCGGAGTGCGACGACAAGATCGTCGCGCACGAATCCTTCGAGAAGTGGAACATCGACCAGGCCGCCTGGCTTTGAGCCGGCGGCCCGGAACGAAACGGATCAGCTGGCGCTCGGGCGGCCCAGGTCGGCGCTCTCGACCCAGCGCTTGATGCGGTTGGCGTCGCCGATGCGCGTCATCTTGCCCCAGGAATCGAGCAGCACGATGATGGTCGGCTTGTTGTTGATCAAGGTCTGCATCACCAGGCACTTGCCGGCCTCGTTGATGTAGCCGGTCTTCGACAGGCCGATCTCCCAGTCGGGATTCTTCACCAGGACGTTGGTGTTGCGGAACATCGTCGGCCGGCCGGCGACCAGGACTTCGCGCTCGGTGGCGGTGGTGAACTGGCGGATGAGCGGATATCGGTAGGCGGCCGCGACCATCTTGGCGAGGTCGCGCGCGCTGGAAACGTTCGAGGCCGTCAGGCCGGTGGGATCGGCGAACTGGGTGTCTTCCAGGCCGAGTGCGCGCGCCTTGGCGTTCATGGCGGCGATGAAGGCTTCGCGACCGCCCGGGTAATAGCGCGACAGCGCGTAGGCGGCGCGGTTCTCCGACGACATCAGCGCGAGGTTCAACATTTCCTCGCGCGTCAGGCGCGTGCCGACGCGCAGCCGCGAACGGGTGCCCTTCAGGCTGTCGACGTCTTCCTCGCCGATCGTCAGCACCTCGCTGAGGCTCGGCTTGGCGTCGAGCGCCACCATGGCGGTCATCAGCTTGCTGATCGAGGCGATGGGGACGACGGCGCTGGAGTTCTTCTCGTAGATCGCGGCGCCGGTAGTCTGGTCTTCGACCAAGGCCGACGAGGACTGGACCAGCAGGCCCTTGGCGTCCTCGAGCGAGGCGACGTGACGATGGTGATGGTGGTGAATCTTGGCGGCCTTGTGCTTCTTCGCGGCCACCGGCTTCTTCTTGGTAGCGGCTGCCAGGGCCTGCGGGCTGCCGGCCCCCAGTGCCAGACTGACCGCAGCCATCATGGCGATCATGTTCCGGTTCATAGTCCCTCTCCGTGCGACTGCCGGTAGTCTACCATCGGCGATGACGGAATTATCGGCAGAATGCGTGAAAAATTAAGGTACTGGAATCGGAACCTCAAGTAAAAGTCAACGTGTCGTCAGGAATTGAGGAAGGCAGACAGCTCCTGGCGGCGCGCCATGGCATCGGCGTAGCCGAGCGCGATCAGGGTTTCGGTGTACGCGCCCTCGAAGAGCAGGCAACTGGTCAATGCGCCGCCTTCCAGCGCCATGCCCCCGATCCCCCGCAGCAGGCTGCGGACGGACCGCGGCAGGGCTTCGGCGTGTTCCGCCGCCAGGTGGTCGAGGCGCCGGGAGGGCGAGATCTGCAGGACGTCGATGTGCCGCAGGCGCATCCCATGCTCGTGCTGCACTGCCTCGGGGATCAGGGCCAGGTTGCGGTTCACTCGGATCAGGCGCTCCACGTCGACCGACAAGGTGTCGACGTAGATGCTGGAGAGCGCGTGGCCGGCCACCTGGGCGGGGGTCGGGTAGGCCTGGCCGTCCGGCCGCTCGCCGTCGGCCGCCATGCGGCCCGTCCCGATGACCAGTACGCGTTCGGCGCCGAGGCGGATCGCCGGCGACAGCGGCGCCTGCTGCCGCATGGCGCCATCGCCGAACCATTCGCGATGCAGCTTGACCGCGGGGAAGACCAGGGGAATGGCGGACGAGGCCATGACGTGGTCGAGGCTCAGCTTGACATGGGCGCCGCAGCGCTGGCTGCGCCGCCAGGGTTCGAGATCCGCGCGGCCCTGGAAGAACGTCACGCTTTCGCCGGAGGCGTAGCCCGAGCAGGTGACGCTGACGGCGAGCAGGGCGTGGGCCGCGATGGCGGCTTCGATGGCGACGGGATCGAAAAGCGCTTCGAGCATCCGGCGCAGCGGCGCGGTGTCGAGCAGGCCGCGCGGAGCACGCCCGAAGGCCAGCCCCGCGGCCGCGCCTGCGAGGCCGAGCCGGCCGCTGCGGTAGATGTCGCCGGCGTGCAGGCCGGCCCACAGCGAGGCCAACCGTGCCACGCCGGCCCCGAAGTCCGCCGCCGCGGCCGCCATGGCGACGGCATTCCAGGCGCCGGCCGAGGTGCCGCAGAGGATGGGGAACGGATTGGTGCGCCGGTCGGGCAGCAGTTCGGCGACTGCCTTGAGGACGCCGACCTGGTAGGCCGCGCGCGCGCCGCCGCCGGAGAGGATCAGTGCGGTCTTGCGGCGCGCGCGCTGCATGTCAGGCGCCGGCCTGCGCCTGCGCGACTTCGACGGACAGCAGGGCGGTCACGTTCACCAGGCGCCGCACCGTCGAGGTCGGCGTCATGATGTGCACGGGACGCGCCGCGCCGAGCAGCAGCGGGCCGACCGTGAGGCCGTCGCCGGCGACTGTCTTCAGCAGGTTGAACGAGATGTTGGCGGCGTCGAGGGTCGGCATGATCAGCAGGTTGGCCTGGCCGGTGAGCCGCGAAGGCGGGAAGACCTGGTTGCGGATCTCCTCCGACAAGGCGGCGTCGCCGTGCATTTCGCCATCGACCTCCAGCTCGGGCGCAAGCTCGCGCAGCAGTTCGAGGGCGTGCCGCATTTTAATGGCAGTCGGCGTGTCGTCGGTGCCGAAACTCGAATGCGACAGCAGCGCGACCTTGGGCACCAGGCCGAAGCGCTTGACCTCTTCGGCAGCCAGCAGCGCCATCTCGGCGACCTGCTCGGCGGTCGGGTCGTAATTGACGTAGGTGTCGCTGATGAACACCGTCCGCTCGGGCAGCAGCAGCATGTTCATGGCGTAGAAGTTCTCCACGCCGGGGCGGCGGCCGATCACGTTGTCGATGTACTTGAGGTGTACCTTGTGGCGGCCGTAGGTCCCGCAGATCATCGCCTCGGCATGGCCGTGCCGGATCAGCATGGCGCCGATCAGCGTGGTGCGCCGCCGTAGCTCGCGCTTGGCGTACTCGACGCTGATGCCTTTGCGGCACATGAGGTTGTAGTAGTCCTGCCAGAGTTCCTTGTAGCGCGGATCGGAGTCCGGGTTGACGAGTTCGAAGTGTTCGCCGGGGCGGATGCGCATGCCATGGCGCTCGATCTGGCGGTTCACCACGTCGGGGCGGCCGATCAGGATCGGCTTCGCCAGGTTCTCGTCGACCACCGTCTGGACTGCGCGCAATACGCGCTCGTCCTCGCCCTCGGCGAACACGATGCGGGCCGGGCGCTTCTGGGCCGCGGCGAACACCGGCTTCATGGCGAAGCCCGAGTGCCAGACGAACTCGGTAAGCTGCTGGCGGTAAAGCCGCATGTCGGCGATCGGCCGCGTGGCGATGCCGGAGTCCATGGCCGCCTGCGCCACCGCCGGCGCCACCATGAGGATCAGGCGCGGATCGAAGGGCTTGGGGATCAGGTATTCGGGGCCGAAGGCCAGTTCCTCGGTGCCGTATGCCGCCGTCACCACCTCCGATTGCTCGGCATGCGCGAGTTCCGCGATCGCCTTCACCGCCGCGATCTTCATCGCCTCGTTGATGGCCGTGGCGCCGACGTCGAGCGCGCCGCGGAACATGAACGGGAAGCACAGGACGTTGTTGACCTGGTTCGGGTAGTCGGAGCGGCCGGTGCCGATGATGGCGTCGGGGCGCACGGCTTTGGCGTCCTCCGGCAGAATCTCGGGATCGGGGTTGGCCATGGCGAGGATCAGCGGCGTGGGGGCCATCGCCTTGACCATCTCCGGCTTCAGCACGCCCTTGGTCGACAGGCCGAGGAAGATGTCGGCACCCGGCATGGCATCGCCCAGCGTGCGGGCTTCGGTGTCCTGGGCGTAGCGCGCCTTCGAGGCGTCGAGGCCGGTGCGCCCGGTGTGGATGACGCCCTTGCTGTCCACGGCGGTGACGTTGCGGGGATTGAGGCCGACGCTGACCAGCAGATCGAGGCAGGCGATCGCCGCCGCTCCGGCGCCGGAGCACACCAGCTTCACCTTGCCGATGTCCTTGCCCGCCACCCGCAGGCCGTTGAGCACGGCCGCGGCAGTGATGATCGCGGTGCCGTGCTGGTCGTCGTGGAAGACCGGGATCTTCATGCGCTCGCGCAGCTTCGACTCGACGTAGAAGCACTCGGGCGCCTTGATGTCCTCGAGGTTGATGCCGCCGAAGGTCGGCTCCAGCGCGGCGATGATGTCGACGAGCTTGTCGGGATCGAGTTCGTTGACTTCAATGTCGAATACGTCGATGCCGGCGAACTTCTTGAACAGCACGCCCTTGCCTTCCATCACCGGCTTGCCGGCAAGGGGACCGATGTTGCCGAGCCCGAGTACCGCGGTGCCGTTGGTCACGACCGCGACGAGGTTGCCGCGCGACGTATAGAGCGACGCGGCATTGGGATCGCGCACGATCTCGTCGCAGGCGGCGGCGACGCCGGGGGAATACGCAAGGGAGAGATCGGACTGGTTGGTGAGGGCCTTCGTGGGGGTTACTGCGATCTTGCCTGGTCTCGGTAGACGGTGGTACTCGAGTGCGGCGGAACGGGTTCTTTCGTCCATGGTCTGTGCTTCCGTGAAGTCCCGCGTGGCGGGGCGGACACGACGATTATAATTTTTCCTTGTGGCAACAGTGCGGCCATTGATGGCGGTTCGGGGAGTCCCGATGAATGCTCCTATTGCTGCACCGGAATACGTCAGGAACGCGAAGCTCAAGGCGTGGGTCGCCGAGGTCGCGAAGCTGACCCAGCCGGAGCGGATTGTCTGGGCCGATGGTTCGCAGGAGGAGTACGACCGGCTGTGCGAGGAGATGGTCGCCGCCGGGACGATGATCCGGCTGAATCCCGCCAAGCGCCCGAATTCCTTCCTCGTCCGCACCGATCCTTCGGACGTGGCGCGCGTCGAAGACCGCACCTTTATCTGTTCCGAGAAGCAGGAAGACGCCGGCCCGACCAACAACTGGGAGCCCCCCGCAAGGATGCGTGAACGGCTGCGCGAGGCGTTCGCCGGCTGCATGAGGGGGCGGACGATGTACGTGGTGCCGTTCTCCATGGGCCCGTTGGGGTCGCCCATCTCGCACGTCGGGGTCGAGATTTCCGACAGCCCCTATGTCGTCGCCAGCATGCGCATCATGACGCGCATGGGACGCGCGGTCGCCGAGCAACTCGGGACGGGAGGCGAGTTCGTCCCGTGCCTGCACAGCGTCGGGGCGCCGCTGGAAGCGGGGCGCAAGGACGTCCGGTGGCCCTGCAATCCGAGTCTCAAGTACATCGTCCATTTCCCGGAAACGCGCGAGATCTGGTCCTACGGCTCGGGCTACGGCGGCAATGCGCTGCTGGGCAAGAAATGCTTTGCGCTGCGCATCGCGTCGGCGATGGCGCGCAAGGAGGGCTGGCTCGCCGAGCACATGCTGATCCTCGGTGTGGAATCTCCCGATGGCGAGAAGACCTACGTCGCCGCTGCGTTCCCCTCGGCATGCGGCAAGACGAACTTTGCGATGCTGATTCCGCCGAAGAGCTTCGACGGATGGAAGGTGACAACGGTGGGCGACGACATCGCCTGGATCAAGCCGGGACGCGACCGTCGCCGCTTCTGCGCCATCAATCCCGAGGCCGGGTTCTTCGGCGTTGCCCCGGGCACTTCGGAGATGACCAACTACAACGCGCTGGCGACCCTAAGGGAGAACGTCATCTTCACCAACGTGGCCTTGAGCGACGACGGGGATGTCTGGTGGGAAGGGCTGACCAAGGAGCCCCCGGCGCATCTGGTCGACTGGCAGGGAAAGGACTGGACACCGGCGGACGGCAAGGCGGGACGCAAGGCGGCCCATCCGAATTCGCGCTTCACGGCGCCGGCCAGCCAGTGCCCTTCGATCGACCCGGCCTGGGAAGACCCGGGCGGGGTGCCAATTTCCGCGTTCATCTTCGGCGGGCGGCGTGCCACGACGGTGCCCCTGGTCTTCGAAGCATTCAATTGGAATTTCGGGGTTTACATGGCGGCGACGCTGGGCTCGGAGACGACTGCCGCGGCGTTCGGGGCGCAAGGGGTGGTGCGGCGCGATCCCTTCGCCATGCTGCCGTTCTGCGGCTATCACATGGGCGATTACTTCAACCACTGGCTGAACATGGGCCACGTGGTCGAGAACAGGCCGAAGATATTTTGCGTCAACTGGTTCCGCATGAACGACAACGGCGAATTCCTCTGGCCGGGCTTCGGCGACAACATGCGCGTGCTGAAGTGGATCGTGGAACGGGTGCGCCATCGGGTGCCCGCGCGGGAGACCGCGCTCGGCTGGATGCCGCGCTACGAAGACATCGACTGGTCAGGGGCGGGCATCGAGCGGCCGGAATTCGAAGCGCTGACCCGCATCGACGCCGATGCCTGGAAGCGGGAACTTGCCCTGCACAAGGAGTGGTTCGACAGGATGGGCGAAAAGCTGCCGCGGCAGCTGGCGCTCAAGCGCGCCTTGTTCGAACTCGCCCTGGTCGACTAGAAACGAAAAGGCATGGCGAGGAACCGTTTGACGGTGTCGCCATGCCTGGGAAGCGGACCAGCGGGCAATAACGTCTTGCCCGCCTGAGTCACGCAACGGCCGCTCAGGACGGACGCGAGCCGGTCGGAAACGGCCAAGCGGCAGCCGGATTCAGCGACGACTTGAGGCCGGGAGCGGCAGCGGTCGACGGGGCCGGGGCAGCGGGAGCGGCCGGCTTCTTGGCGGCGACCTTCTTGGCGGGAGCCTTCTTCGCGGCCGGCTTCTTGGCAGCAGCCTTCTTCGCGACGGGCTTCTTGGCGGCCGGCTTCTTGGCAGCGACCTTCTTCGCAGCCGGCTTCTTCGCAGCGACCTTCTTGGCGGCCGGCTTCTTGGCGGCAACCTTCTTCGCGGCGGGCTTCTTGGCAGCCGGCTTCTTGGCGGCGACCTTCTTCGCAGCGGGCTTCTTCGCAGCGACCTTCTTGGCGGCCGGCTTCTTGGCGGCAACCTTCTTCGCAGCGGGCTTCTTCGCGGCAGGCTTCTTCGCCGCGGGCTTCTTGGCTTTCTTCTCTTCAGCCATGTTGAACCTCCTTAGAGCAAGATAACAGGAAAGGAAACACCATTTACTGCAAACCCGTCTGGGCTAGCACGGATTATCCGTTGCCTTCAAGAATCGAAAGCGACGAATTCCTGACGATTCTCCGTTCATATCGCGGCTCAATAGCGCGCGCCGGAGCTCGTTTCCAATGACGTTGCTGCTTGGAAGATTCGGTTTGGCTGCCGCCGGACGAATGCGGCGGACATGGGAGGCGTCCAGTCGGAAGCCTTGGAAATCGGGGAGAGGAAGGGAAGCGGGAAAAGCGCGGAGGGAATGCGGCAGCGGATGCGGCGGAATGAGAGGAGGCCTTTCGGCGGTCATCCTCGCCGTCATTTGGATCGGCCCTCTTTACGTCGCTGGCGGTGCATCGTTCTTATCTGCGAATCCTTCGACCTACTAGATATAGTATGCGAACCCAACTTCGCGACTAATTCTAGTGGTTGACTTTTGAAGTTGCAACACTTTTTTGATGCCAGCGGCACGTTGCAGCGCTTATCGTTGCGCGATTACCACGTGATGCATGCCGACGTCTTCCAGCATCGCAGTCAATCGCGGCCACTCGAAGCAGGGCCCGGGGTCGGTCTTGCGGCCCGGCGCGATGTCGGAGTGGCCGGCGATGTCGCGCAACGGATAGCGCCGACCGAGCGCGGCGACGAGCTGCGTCAAGCGCTCGTACTGCGGCGATTCGAAGGGCAAGTCGTCGCAGCCCTCGAGTTCGATGCCGATGGAGAAGTCGTTGCAGCGCTCGCGGCCGCGCCATGACGAGATGCCGGCATGCCAGGCCCGCTTCCCGCAGGGGACGAACTGCAGCAGCGCGCCGTCACGGCGGATCAGGAAGTGCGCCGATACGCGAAGGCCCTCGAGCGTGGCGTAGTAGGGGTGCGCGGCCGGATCGAGGCGATTGGTGAACAGCCGCTCCACCCCGTCGCCGCCGAACTGGTTGGGGGGCAGGCTGATGGCGTGCACGACCGCCAGCGAGATCTCCGTGCCGGGCGGGCGGTCGTCGCAGTTCGGGGAAGGTACGAAGTCGATGCCGGGCAGCCGGCCTTCGGCATCGAACTCGCTACCGGACGGCAGCATCACTCGTTCAGTCCCAGCCGGTCCATGCGATAGCGGAGCGAGCGGAAGGTGACGCCGAGCAGGCGTGCTGCGGCCGTGCGGTTGAAGCGGGTCTTCTGCAGCGCGTCGAGGATCGCCTGGCGCTCGACCTGGTCGAGGTATTCCTGCAGCGGAGCCTGACCGGGCGCGGGCGGATCGACGGCCGTGTTCGCCGGCGACAACTGCAGGTCCTCGGTCGTGATGGCTTCCCCCGCCAGCAGGGCGAGGGCGCGCTCCAATATGTTCTCCAGCTCGCGCACGTTGCCCGGAAACGGATACTCCCGGAGGGCTGCCAGCGCGGCAGCCTCGATCTTGGGCGGAACCCGGCCGGCGGCGGCCGCCAGGCGCGCGACGATGTGCTTGGCCAGCACGGGAATGTCAGAGCTGCATTCGCGCAGGCTCGGCATGCGGATTTCGATGACGTTGAGGCGGTAGAACAAGTCCTGGCGGAAGCGCCCTTGCTCCACCATGGTCTTCAGGTCCTGGTGGGTTGCACAGATGATGCGGACGTCCACCGCGTCTTCGTGGGTCGAGCCCACCTTGCGCACGCGCTTTTCCTGGATCGCACGCAGCAGCTTGACCTGCATGGCGAGGGGGAGGTCGGCCACCTCGTCGAGGAACAGCGTTCCTCCGTCGGCCGCCTGGAAGAAGCCGTCGCGGTCGGCATCCGCCCCGGTGAATGCGCCCTTGCGGTAGCCGAAGAACTCGCTTTCCATCAGGGTCTCGGGAATGGCGCCGCAGTTCACTCCGACGAAGGGCTTGCCGCCCCGCGCGCCTTGCTGGTGGATCAGGCGCGCCGCGAGTTCCTTGCCGCTGCCCGATTCGCCCGATATGTATACAGGTGCCTGGCTGCGGGCAACCCGCTCGATCAGGGAACGCACCTGTTCGAGCGCGGGGGAGGCGCCGAGCAGCGCTTGGTCGAGCGTCCGCCCCGGCGTGTCGTCCCGGCTCGGCAGACGGATGGCCGAATGCACGAGCGCGCGCAGCTGCTCGAGCGACACCGGCTTGGACAGGTAATCGAAGGCGCCCGCCTTCAGGGCGCTGACGGCATTCTCGGTGCTGCCGTGGGCCGTGATGACCGCCACCGGCAGTTCGGGGTGGCATTCGCCGATGTGACGGACCAGTTCCAGTCCCTCGCCGTCGGGCAGCCGCATGTCGGTGAGGCAGAGGCGGTACTTGGCGCCACGCTCCTTCAGGAAGCCCATGGCTTCGCCGACGGAGGCGGCGCAGTCCGCGACGAGGCCCATGCGGGCGAGCGTCATGTCGAGCAGTTCGCGGATGTCGGCCTCGTCGTCGACCACGAGGACGCGCGAGGCGACGTCCGCATCACGACGGGCGTTCATGGGCTTGCTCTGGCGACGATGGTGAAATGCGCGCCGGGCTCGTTCTCGAGCAACTCGAGGCGGGCGCCGTTGGCCTCGCAAAGTTCCCTGGCGATATAGAGGCCAAGGCCGGTACCGGTTCCATGGGTGGTGAAGAAGGGCTCGAATACTTGTCCGCGCAGAGATTCGCCGATTCCCGGGCCGTCGTCAACAATATGGAGTTCCACGACGCCGTTGCCGCCCGGCTTCGCCGAAATGCGGACGGCGCCGGCCCTGTCGCTGGCATGCCGCAATGCGTTGACCAGCAGGTTCCACAGCACCCGGTGGAAATGGGCGCGATCGAACAGGACCACGGGATCCCTTTCGGACTGCACCTGGACTCTGTCTCGCACGCCGGGATCGTTGATGGCGAAGTCCTCGATGAACTGCTTCAGGTAGGCTCCCACCGCGATCGGCTCCGCCTGGGCGCGATCGCGCCGTCCCAGTTCGAGCACCTCGGCCACCAGCCGGTTGAGGCGGCGCGTGTTGTCTCCGATGATCCGGACCAGGCGGGCCTGGCCGTCGGCGCTGCCTTCGTCCACCAGCAGTTCCGCCGCATGGCTGATCGCGGACAAGGGGTTGCGGATCTCATGCGCCATATTTGCCGTCAGCCGTCCGAGTGCGGCCAGCTTCAGCTGTTGCGCCTGCTCCTGGATTCGGCCGATGTCCTCGAGGTAGATCAGGGCGAGCTCGCCCTCCTCGGGAGGCAGCAAGCGGGCGCGCAGGGTACGCTTGCTGCCGGGGATGCGGACGAAGGCTTCGGTTTCGACGGGATTTGCGATCCAGGTCGCGAACCGTTCCGAGAGGGCGGGCGAGTATCGCGCGAGATCGGCGCCTTCTTCCGCCCGCATGTCGAGGAGCGACTCGGCCTGGGGATTGTGCTGGCGCACCTGGCCCGCTCCATCCACCACCAAAACGCCGTCCTGCATATCGCGGATGACGCGGCGGTTGATCTGCAGCTGGTTGGCCAGTTCGACGCCGCGCTGCCAGGCCAGCGTCTCGTTCGCCACGATGCGGCGGGCCAGCAGCCGGGCGGCCAGCGCGATGCCGAAGAACCCGACGCTGGTCAGCGCGGCCCGGAAGAAGCCGCCGGGATCCGGTTGCAGGTGAAAGTGGCGGTAGGTTTGCTCGCCCAGCACGGCCAGCGTCGCGAGGGCCGCGTAAAACAACGCCATGCGGCCTTGTCCGACCAGGCCGGCGCCGGCCAGGACCACGAACAGCATGACGCCCACACCGCTGGCAGCCCCGCCGCTGGCGGACATGAACACCGTGAGGGCGACGACGTCGATCGCGACCTGTATTGTTAACTGGAGATTGAATGCGTGGCGAACCTGGACGACCAGCCAAAGCAGCGCTATGCCGGCCAGGAGATAAATGCTGCCCGTCGTGCGGAACAGACCGATGTTCTCGTGGCCGAGGTTGGTGGTGTCGCCATATACCGCCGCGGCAAAGAAGAACACGGCCGCGACGATGAGCCGATAGATCGAGAAATACCGTAGCGATTGCCAGTAGCTGTCCGGCAAGCGGGGTGCCGATGCCCGGTCG
Organism: Rhodocyclaceae bacterium; assembly: GCA_036391815.1. Taxonomy (GTDB): domain Bacteria; phylum Pseudomonadota; class Gammaproteobacteria; order Burkholderiales; family Rhodocyclaceae; genus Nitricoxidireducens. The sequence continues at coordinate 1,791 of DASVZD010000395.1, read as the reverse complement.
CCTTTCACTGCCGCGTCACCTGCGGCCAAGGGCGCGGTGCTCCTCGCAGCAATAACGCCGGTCTCCGTCTGCGATGCTTTCGCTTAGCGGCAGGTGGACGCGGCATTGCGCGCATTGGACCATCGGCTCGGCGGCCGGCGGGGCTGGCGGCGAGTGCTTGGCCTTGGGTGCCTGCCCGCGCTTCAACAGGAGGTACGCCAGCGTGCCGAGGAGGATGAAGAGGAACAGTTTGCCCATTTCCCGCGCATGATACGCGCAGGAGCAAGATGCGCATCGGCGAAGCGCTTGGTTTCCGGCAATTTGGAGCGGCGACGCCGCAAACGATGTCGAATCTTGTCTTCGACTGCCGCACGGAAGGCTCCGAATTGCGAACCACCGTGGGCTTTATGGTCGGGGTGAGAGGATTCGAACCTCCGACTCCTGCGTCCCGAACGCAGTACTCTACCAGGCTGAGCTACACCCCGACGCGTTTGACCGCCTCAATACCGGCGGGCAACTGCAAAAGTACATAATTGTACCAGAGCATCCTTGTAAATTGAAGCGGGAAGTACATCGAGTGCAGCGATTGCCGCCGCGGCTTCCGCTTCCGCCTGAGTTCGCGCGGCATCCAATGCGCCCGTGGCCCGCACGGCGGCGAGGACGTCGGCGAATTGATCGCGGCCGCCTTCCTCGATGGCCCGGCGCACGCAGGCGGACTGCGCGGCGGTGCCGTTCTGCATGGCATGGATCAGCGGCAGCGTCGGTTTTCCTTCGGCGAGGTCGTCGCCCAGATGCTTGCCGGTCTCGGCTTCCTCGCCGGAGTAATCGAGCACGTCGTCGACCAGCTGGAAGGCGGTGCCCAGATGCATGCCGTAGCGGGCCAGGCCGGACTCGACCGCCGGGGCGGCATTGCCGATGATGGCGCCGATCTGGCCGGCGGCCTCGAACAGCTTGGCGGTCTTGTAGCGAATGACCTGCAGATACTCCTCGACCTTGATGTCCGCGTTATGGCAATTCATCAACTGGAGGACTTCGCCCTCCGCGATGATATTGGTCGCGGCCGCCAGCACGGCCATGATCGGCATGCTGCCCACGCCGACCATCATCTGGAAGGCGCGCGAATAGAGGAAGTCTCCGACCAGCACGCTGGCCGCGTTGCCGAACATGGCGTTGGCCGTCTCGCGGCCCCGGCGCAGGTCGGACGCATCGACGACGTCGTCGTGCAGCAGGGTCGCGGTATGGATGAACTCGACGACCGCCGCAAGTTCGTGATGCTGCGTGCCGCGATAGCCGACGGAACCGGCGGCGAGCAGCACCAGCGCCGGGCGCATGCGCTTGCCGCCGCCGCTCACGATGTACTCGGCCACCTGCCGCACGAGCACGACGTCGGAATGCAGTTGCCGGCGGATGACCGCATCGACGGCTCGCATGTCGTCGGCGATCAGGGCGTAAAGGGCGTCGGTGCTCACGTCGTACTTAAGTTCGGGAAAAGGCGCGATAGTAGGCGTCGCACCTTGGATCGTCAATGACGCGACGCAACCTCAACTAACCGATTGACCTGACAGAAAGTCTTGGCTAGAATGCGCGGTTCCTCGTAGCACCCTAATCAATTCACGGAGTCCACACATGTATGCGGTCATAAAAACCGGCGGCAAGCAGTATCGCGTCGCGGCCGGCGAGAAGATCAAGGTAGAACAGATACCGGCAGAAGTGGGCGCGGAAATCACGCTGGACCAGGTCCTGATGGTCGGCGAAGGCGAGTCGGTGAAAGTCGGCGCGCCCATCGTCGCAGGTGCCAAAGTGACAGCCAAG
>DASVZD010000394.1:0-2141 GCA_036391815.1 Rhodocyclaceae bacterium | reverse complement strand
CACCACCGCGGTGATGGACGAATAGGGCCGATGGCCGAGGCCGCAACGCGCATCCTCGGCATCGATCCCGGACTCAGGATCACCGGGTTCGGGATCATCGACCGCCGCGGCAGCAAGCTCAGCTACGTCAGCAGCGGCTGCGTCAGGACCAACGACGCCGAGTCGCTGCCCGAGCGCGTGCGCACGATCCTCGACGGCCTCGCGGAAGTGATCGCCGCGCACGCGCCGCAGCAGGCGGCCATCGAGAAGGTGTTCGTGAACGTCAATCCGCAGTCGACGCTGCTGCTCGGCCAGGCGCGCGGCGCCGCCATCGCGGCGCTCGTCACGGCCAGCCTGCCGGTCGCCGAGTACACCGCGCTGCAGGTCAAGCAGGCCGTCGTCGGCCAGGGCAGGGCGGCCAAGGAACAGGTGCAGGCGATGGTCCGGCGGCTGCTGCAGTTGCCCGGCGACCCCTCCCCGGATGCCGCCGACGCGTTGGCCTGCGCGATCTGCCACGCGCACGGCGCGCAGCTCGGCTCCCTTTCCACCGCGGGATTCCGTCGCCGCGGCGGGCGCCTGGTGTGATGGCGAAGGTCGCGTACGCCTGGGAGTTCGGCGCCGGCCTCGGCCATATCGGCGCCTTCCTGCCCATGGCGCGCGCGCTGCGCGGACGCGGACACGAGGTCGCCTGGATGGTGGCGGATGTCGCGGCGACGGCGAGCCTGCTGGCGAAGGAGGATTTCACGTGGCTGCAGGCGCCGCGCCAGACCGAGCTGCCTCGTCAGGGCCCGCCGCTGAGCTACTCGGACATCCTGCTCCGCTTCGGCTATGCGAGCGACGGCAACCTGCTCGGCCTGGTCGTCGGCTGGCGCGAACTCTTCCGGCTGGCGGGCACCCGGCTGGTCATGGCCGACCACGCGCCGACGGCGCTGCTGGCGGCCCGCACGCTGGACCTGCCCGCGGTGCTGTTCTCGAGCGGATTCTGCGTGCCGCCGCGGCAGCGTCCGATGCCCGGCATGCGGCCGTGGAATCCGGTGCCGCCCGAGCGCCTGCTGGCCTTCGACGAAGAGGCGCTTTCCTCCGTCAACGCCGTGCTCGGCCGTTTCGGCAAGGCGCCGCTGAACGCGGTGCACGAACTCTTCGACGTGGCCGAGGACACGCTCCTCGGCTTCCCCGAACTCGACCACTACGCCAGCCGCGGCGCCGCGCGCTATTGGGGCAACCTCCCCGATGCGGGCGTGGGCGACGCTCCGCTGTGGCCCGACCTCCCGGGCCGGCGGCTGTTCGCCTACGTGCGCCACGGCTCCCCGCATCGCGATGTCCTGCTGGCCGCACTGAAGGATTTCGCCCAGCCCGCCGTCGTCTTCTATCCCGACGCGCCCGACGACGTGCTGGCGCGCTTCGCCGCGCCCCATCTCTCGTACACCCGCAGGCCGATCGACCTGGAGGCGGCTGCTGCACAGGCGGACGCGGCGATCACCTACGCCAGCCTATCCACCACCACGCGCTTCCTGCTCGCCGGCAAGCCGGTGCTGCTGCTGCCCGGGCATCTAGAGCAGTACCTGCTGGCGCGGCGCGTCGAGGAAATGGGCGCCGGCCTGCTCTGTGATCCGGAAAGGCCCGCTGTCGACCTTGCCCACCGGCTGCAGCGCGTGACCTTCGATTCTTCGTTCGCCGCCAACGCGGCTGCCTTCGCCGCGAAGTACGCGGCCTTCCCGCAGGCGGTGGTGGTGGACAACCTGGCGCGCCGCGTCGAGGCCATATTGGGAGCATCAACATGATTGGACGACTGACCGGCATCCTGCTGGAGAAGAACCCGCCGCAGATCACCGTGGACGTCCACGGCGTCGGCTACGAGGTCGACGTGCCGATGAGCACGTTCTACAACCTGCCCGCCGCGGGCGACAAGGTGTCGCTGCACACCCACCTGCTGGTGCGCGAGGACGCGCAGCAGCTCTACGGCTTCCTCTCGGAAGGCGAGCGCGCGGCCTTCCGCCAGTTGCTGAAGATCAGCGGCGTCGGCGCCCGCACCGCGCTGGCCGTGCTCTCGGGCCTGTCGGTCGGCGAGCTGGCCCAGGCGGTGGCGGCCCAGGAGGCGGGCCGCCTGGTCAAGATTCCCGGCATCGGCAAGAAGACCGCCGAGCGCCTGCTGCTCGAACTCA
>DASVZD010000393.1:0-9905 GCA_036391815.1 Rhodocyclaceae bacterium | reverse complement strand
GGTCGGCTACCTCAACTACATGGGCGAGCCGGTTGCCGAGTTCCGCAAGCGCCTGGGTGTTGTGGTGCTCATCGCTTTGGCGGTAATCTTCGTCTTCGCCTATGCGCTGAAGAAAGAGTACTGGAAAGACATCCACTGAGGATTTTGGAAGCGTGAACTACTTATGGGGCATCGTGAGATGAATGCACCGCCTGTCCGCAAGGTCGTGCGTGATGCCGACTATTCCTGGGGTACCAGTACCATGATGAACCTGTACTCGGGCACCACGTGCCCGTTCAGCCATCGCTGCCGCATCGTCCTGTACGAGAAGCAGATGGACTTCCAGGTTATCGACGTCGACCTTTTCAACAAGCCGGAAGACATCGCCGTCATCAACCCGTACAACCGGGTGCCGGTGCTCGTCGATCGCGACCTCGTGCTCTACGAGGCCAACATCATCAACGAGTACATCGACGAGCGCTTCCCGCATCCGCAACTGATGCCGCCGGAGCCGCAGACCCGGGCCCGCGCGCGCCAGCTGCTGTTCACGATGGAGCAGGAGCTGTTCAGCCACATCGACGCGCTTGAGAAGAACCTCAAGTCGGCCGAGAAGTCGCGGCTCCACGTGCGCGACCGCCTGGTCGAGCTGTCGGGCCTGTTCGCCAAGCAGAAGTACATGCTCGGCGACGACTTCTCGATGCTCGACGTCGCCATCGCGCCGCTGCTGTGGCGGCTCGACCACTACGGCATCGAACTGCCGAAGACGGCCGCGCCGCTGCTCAAGTACGCGCAGCTGGTGTTCTCGCGCCAGGGATTCATCGATTCCCTGACGCCGTCCGAAAAGGTGATGCGCCGCTGATCCGGCGGCGCATCATCGCGCCTTTCCCGTGATTCCCACGAAGCCCTACCTCGTTCGCGCCATCTACGAATGGTGCATCGACCAGGGCTTCGTGCCCTATCTGACCGTCGCGGTCGACGACCGCACCCGCGTCCCGCGCGAGTACGTCAAGGACGGCCAGATCACCCTCAACGTCGGTCCCGAAGCCAGCCACCAGCTGATGATGGGCAACGAGGAGATCACCTTCCAGGCCCGCTTCAACGGCGCCGCCTTCCCGGTGGTGGTCCCCGTCAACGCCGTCGCGGCGATCTTCGCGCGGGAGAACGGCATGGGCATGTCGTTCGAGGTGACGGCCAGCGCCGCGCCGGCCGCCGAACAAGAAGAAGCGGCCTCGCCGCCGCCCGAGCCCGACGACACGCCGCCGCCGGAAAAGCCGCGCTCGCACCTGACGCGCGTCAAGTAAGCCCCCTTACTTCGACTCCATCACCCAGACGCCGTCCCATGCGTCACCGGGCGGGTTGTCCGCCAGGTGGCGGCAGCGCTCGACGTACATCTTGGCGGCCTTGTCGTTCGGATTCAGCGCCAGCACCTCGTTGAACCGGGCGGCGGCATCGTTCCAGCGCTGCTGGCGGTACTGCGCCAGCCCGGCCTTGAACAGGCCGAGCGCGTCGATCATCTGCGGGTAGGTCTTCTCGGTGTGGAAGTCCATGATCTCGTAGATCGCCACCGGCTTGGTCTTGCCCTTGACCACGACGAAGTCCAGCTCGCGGTTGTAGTAGGTGCCCTTGAGCTGCTTGTGGGTGAACTCGCTGATTAGGATGTGCGCGCCGTACTGCTTGCAGGCGGACTCCAGGCGCGCGGCGAGGTTCACGCCGTCGCCGATGATCGTGTAGTCCATGCGCTTCTTCGAGCCGATGTTGCCGGACACCACCATGTCGGTGTTCAGCCCGATGCCGATGTCGACCGGCATCTTGCCGTCGGCCACGCGGTGGGCGTTCCAGTCGGCGAGCGTCTTCATCATGGCGATGGCGCTGCGCACGGCGCGGTCGCAGTCGTCGTCGTGCGCCACCGGGATGCCGAAGGCCGCCATGATGGCGTCGCCGATGAACTTGTCCAGCATGCCTTCCTCGCGCTGGATGCAGTCGACCATCAGCGTGAAGTACTCGTTGAGCAGCGCCACGGTGCCCTGGGCGCCGAGCTGCTCGGTGATGGTGGTGAAGCTGCGCACGTCGGAGAACAGCACGGTGGCCTTGACGCTCTGGCCGCCGAGCGCCTCGGCGCCGCTCGCCAGCATCTGGTCGGCGATGCCCGGGTCCATGTAGCGCGCCATGGTGGACTTGAGGCGCTTCTCGTTGGAGATGTCCTCGATCATCAGCATCGAGCCGATCGGCTTGCGCTCGACGGACAGCAGCGGCAGTGCGGTCAGGTTGACCGACAGCGTGTCGCCGCCGACGTGCAGCTCGGCGTCCATGACGATGTCGGCCTGCTGCGACTCGACGACACCGCCGAGCTTCTCGAGCACCCAGCCGTTGGCGGCGGCGAAGAAGTCGCCCGCCGCGCGGTTGAGCAGTTCGTCGGCGCGCGTGCGCAGGATGCGCAGTCCGGCGGCGTTGCAGGTGACGATGCGCTGCGCGGCGTCGAGCGTGATGACGCCGTTGGACATCGACTCGAGCATCGCCTCGTTGTAGTTCTTCATCGCCTGCACGTCGGCGAACAGCTTGGCGTTCTCCAGCGCGATGGAGATCTGCGCGGTGAACGCGCGCAGGCGCGACTCGTCGCCGTTGGTGAACGGGCCGCCGCGCTTGTTGAGCACCTGCGTCACGCCGATGGTCTTGCCCTGCTTGTTGACGATCGGCACGCACAGGATCGAGCGCGTGAAGTAGCCGGTCTTCTTGTCGAACGACGGATTGAAGCGCAGGTCGGCGTAGGCGTAGGGGATGTTGATCGACTTGCCCGAGGTGAATACCGCGCCGGCGATGCCGAGGTGGTTGGGCAGGCGGATCTGCATCGATTCCAGCCCCTGGCCGACCTCGGACCACAGTTCGCCAGTCTTCTCGTCGTTGAGGAACAGCGTCGAGCGCTCGGCGTTCAGCAGCCGCGTCGCCTCGCCCATCACCTTCTGCAGCAGCGAGCCGAGCTTGATATCGGCCGTCACCTCGGAGACGACGTCGATGAACTCCATCTCCTGCTTGCGCACCGCCTGCATGCGCTCGATGAACTGCGCGCTCTGCAGCGCCAGGGTGCCCTGGCTGGTCATCTCCTGCAGCAGATGGAGGTCGTGGCGGGTGAAGCGGCCGCTCTTCTTGTTGAGGGTCTGCGCCACGCCGACGACCTCGCCCTTCACCGACTTGATCGGCACGCACAGGATGTTGCGGGTGGTGAAGCCGGTCTGCTCGTCGACCGAGCGGTTGAAGCGCGGGTCGGCGTAGGCGTCGTGGATGATCAGCGGCTCGCCCGAGGTATACACGTGGCCGGCGATGCCGCTGGTGTTGAGGAGGCGGATCTCGCGCTGGATGTTGCCCTGCGCCGCCCGCGAATAGAGCTCGTTGGTGTCGGGATCGTTGAGGAACAGCGAGCCGCGCTCGGCGTTGAGCTCCGCGGTCGTCATCTCGACGAGGGCGTGCAGCACGCCGTCGAGCGTGTCGTAGGCGGCCATGCGCCGCGTCACTTCGAGCAGCAGTTCGGCGTGGCGCAGGCGGCGCCGATCGTCGCCGCCGGCACGCGCCGCCGGCTTGCGCTTCGCCTTGGGCGCCGGGGAATCCATCAGGCGGCGGCTCCTGCGCCGGCACGCGCGGCTTCGAGCTGTTCGCGCAACGCGCGCACCGTGTCATGCAGCTGGCGCGTCTCGTCGGCGTAGTTGCGCTGCTCGCGCTGCAGCGCGTTGGCCTTGTCGATCTGCGCCAGTTCGAGCGCCTCGCGCAGCGTGGCGGCGGTCCCGCGCAGCTGGGCGATCTCGCCCTGGTTGGAGGCCAGCGCCGCGGCGACGGCCGACTCCCGCTCGGCGCGCGACTTCTCGAGTTCGAGCCGCAGGCTGGCGACGGTCTCCTTGAGCTGCAGGATCTCGCCGTGGCTGGCGGCCAGCGCGTGCTGGACGGCCTGGTCGCGTGCGACCTGGGCCAGTTCGAGCTCGTGGCGCAGGGCCACCACGGCGCGCTGCAAGTCGCGTACCTCCGCCCTCGCCATCGCCAGTTCGTCCTGCGGCGCAACGGTTTTCATGGCCGCAGACTTTAGCACATGCACATCGGGAAAGCGCCCCGCAGGGGACCGGGAGGCCGCCTATGCCGCGGCCGCCGATACGGCGCGGCGCGCGTAAACGGTGGCGACCACCTCGTTGCCGCTGCCGCGATAGTCGAGTTCGTCGAAGCTCGTCATGCGGGCCATCGCGATGCCCCGGCCGTTGGGGTCGAAGGCGCGCTCGGCGTCGAGCTGCAGGTACTTGCGCCAGTCGAAGCCGCCGCCCTGGTCGACGATGGTGAAGCGGATCGCGCCGGGCACGCGCTCCGCCGTGACGCTGACCGTGCGATGGCGGTATTCCGGCAGCTCGCTGCGATGCGCGACTTCCTCCTCCCAGCGGTCCTCGCGGCGCAGCAGGCTCTTCATGTCGTAGGTGATGCCGAGGTTGCCGTGCTCGACGGCGTTCGTCATCAGCTCGGTGAGCCCGAGCACCGCCATCTCCGGTTCCGGGCACAGGTGGGCCAGCAGCGCCGACAGGCTGCAGGCCTCGGCCATGGTGCGGAAGCGGAACTCGGCGCGCACGGCGAGGCGCAGCGCGTCGGTCTGCGCGCGCACCCGGCGTGCCGCCTCGTCGCGCGCGCCGACGTCGGCGAGCGCGGCGCGCACGATCGCCAGCAGGGACTCGGGCGCGTAGGGCTTGGTCAGGTAGTAATAGACGCCGGCCTTGATGCCTTCGGCGACCTGTTCGGTCGAGGCGGCGGCGGTCTGCATGATGACCGGCACGCCATCGTAGCGCGGCTCGCCCTTGATGCGCTGCATCAGCGCCATGCCGTCGAGGCGCGGCATCATGCGGTCGAGGATGATCAGGTGGTAGGGCGCCTTGGCGCCTTCCAGCCGCTCCCAGGCGTCCTCGCCGTCGACCGCCATGTCGATGTGATAGGAAACGTCGTCGAGGCAATCGGCGATGATGGCGCGGTTGAGCGGTTCGTCATCGACCACGAGGATGCGGTAGGAGTGCATTCGCTATGCCCATTCCATTGAACTTGCCGATGTCACGTCCCTGCCGGCATCTGCCGGGGCGGCGCCATGACGACGGCCCAATGACAAGCTGCTGCGAATTTTGCAGGGGGAGGCATGATCAGTCAATCGCCGCAGGCGCGACTCCCGCCGCCCGGGGCGGTGTGCGGAAGTTCTACGTCCAGCGGGAGACTAGAGCAGCTCGACGACCCACTTGGTGACCGTGCCTGTCGCCTGCGCGCAGCGCTTGCCGCGCGCGTCGCTGAAGGCCTGGTACTGCTCCGGGTCCCACATGTCGTAGCTGCGGCCGGTGAACTGGTACTGGAGCTCGCGGCAGGTGACGCCGCCGAATTCCTCGCGGAAGCGCTCGGTCAGTTCGCGCGCCTTCTTGAAGTTGCTGACGCAGCGGCCCTTGTCGAGCTGGTCGCGGTCGCGGCCGTAGCGGGCCGACAGCGCCATCAGCCCGCCGACCAGGGCTCCGCAGATGCCGTCGCCCGACAGGGCGCAGCCGCCGGAAAGGCCATGGCTGGCCTTGATGGTCTGATCCTCGATGCCGCCGACGGTCTCCTGCACGGTGGCCAGCACGCACTGGGGACAACAGCCGTAGGCGAGTTCGTACTGCAGCGCTTTCTCGTAGGCCTGTTCAGCGAGGGCCTTCTTTGGGACATCGTTCATCGCCGCTCCTCCAATCAGTACGGCCTAATATACACCGGCGTCGCGCCGTCGCGGATGCGACCGGGAAAGGATAGTATGCGGCCTCCTGAAACGACTGGACGGATATTGGGATGTGCGGCATAGCCGGCGAATTCCGATGGGACGGCAGCCCGGCCGACATGGGCGCGATCGGGCGGATGTGCGAGCGCCTGGCCCGGCGCGGACCCGATGCGGCGGGCAGCTGGTCGGACGGCGCGGTGGCACTCGGCCATCGCCGGCTGGCCATCATCGACCTCTCCGAGCGTTCGCGCCAGCCGATGGTCGACGAGGCGCGCGGCCTCGCGCTGGTCTTCAACGGCACCATCTACAACTACCCCGAGCTGCGCGCCGCGCTGATCGGACTCGGCCATCGCTTCACTTCGGACGGCGACACCGAAGTGATCCTGCGCGCCTACGCCGAATGGGGCGAGGCGTGCGTCGAGCGCCTGCACGGCGCCTTCGCCTTCGCCATCTGGGACCGCGCGGCGCAGTCGCTGTTCCTGGCGCGCGACCGGCTCGGCATCAAGCCCCTCTACTTCGCCCGCGCTGCCGGGCACCTGCGCTTCGCCTCCAGCCTGCAGGCGCTGCTGGCGGCCGGGGGCGTCGACACCGCGGTGGATCCGGTCGCGCTGCAGTGCCAGTTCACGCTGCACGGCGTGGTGCCGGCGCCGCACACCATCCTGCGCGGCGTGCGCAAGCTGGCGCAGGCCGAGACGCTCCACGTCGACGCGGCCGGCAGGGAGCGCACGCGCCGCTACTGGCAATTGCATGCGACGCGGCCGGAAACGCCCATGAGCGAGCGCCAATGGACCGAGGAGATCCACGCCGCGCTGCGCACGGCGGTGCGCAAGCGGCTGGAGATCGCCGACGTCAAGGTCGGCGTGCTGTTGTCCGGCGGCCTCGACTCCTCGCTGCTGGTGGCGCTGGCCGCGGAGCAGGGCGTCAGCGACCTGATGACGTTCTCGATCGGCTTCGAGGACCAGCCCGAGGAGATCGGGCACGAGTTCGTCTACTCCGACGCCGTCGCCGACTATTTCGGCACGCGCCATCACAAGTACGTGATCGGGAACAGCGAGGTGCTGCGCCGCCTGCCCGAGGCCGTGGACTGCATGGCCGAGCCGATGGTCAGCCAGGACGTGGTCGCCTTCTACCTGCTGTCGGAGCAGGTGTCGCGCACCGTCAAGGTGGTGCAGAGCGGGCAGGGCGCCGACGAGGTGTTCGGCGGCTACGGCTGGCACCAGACCATGTCGGCCGAGCAGGACGTGCCGATGCTCGAGCGCTTCCGACGCCACTATATCGATCGCGACCACGCCGAATACCTGCAGATGGTGGTGCCCGAATACGCCGGCGCCGACCACAGCGCCGCGCTGCTCGCCGCGAACCTCGAAGCGCCCGATGCCGACGAATTCGTCGACCGCATGCTGCGCGCCGAGGCGACCCTGCTGATCACCGACGACCCGGTCAAGCGCGTCGACAACATGACCATGGCCTGGGGGCTGGAAGCGCGCGTGCCCTTCCTCGACCATCACCTCGTCGAACTGGCGGCCCGCATGCCGCCCGAACTCAAGCTCGGCTCGGGCGGCAAGCACGTCCTCAAGCACATCGCCCGCGGCCTGCTGCCCAGCCTGGTGATCGACCGTCCCAAGGGCTACTTCCCCGTGCCCGCGCTCAAGTACGTGCGCGGGCCCTTCCTCGATTTCATGCGCGACATCCTGAACTCCCAGGCCTGCCGCGCGCGCGGGCTATACCGGCGCGATTACGTCGAGAAACTGCTGGCCGAACCGGAGCGGCACTTCACGCGGATACAGGGGAGCAAGCTGTGGCACTTGGCGCTGCTCGAGTATTGGTTGCAGCGGAATGTGGATTGTTAGACGGCGCACCGTGAGCCCTCGTGTCCCCGCCGTCACTTCCGTGATTCGTCCAATCGAATCTGAACTCTCGAGTTAATTTCCTTGGTAGGCAGCTTAATTGCCATATCGATCAGCGAACCAATACGGATCGTCTTTGTGCCTTCCGGTTCAGGCAGGAGAAAAGCGAATCTGTACTCGTTCTGATGCGCGTAGCCGTCCCTCTTCCTAAATACGGCCTCCAGGTCGTCGAAACTACCATTGAAGGTTTCTGGGTCGTAGTATTCCACCAGATTGTCCACGCACTCCGCACCGATGTTCGCCGCTGCTTCTTTAACCTTATCGATGAATTCAGAGATTCTGTAGACGATTACCGCGAAGTCGCCCAGTGCCGATAGCTTTTCATCGATATGGCTTTGACGCTTTAGGCTGTCGTTGATTCTCTCAACGGCGTTCAGCCTCTCCTCCTCGGTTTCATATGTCTCCTCACAATCATCGATCTTGATGGCATACATGCAAAACACGTTTAGGCTATCAAATCCCGAGCGCTGGATTACAACCGGGCCAGCCAAATCCTTTTCGTCGATGTTGATGGAATGGTCTATCCCCTCGCCATCCTTGTACGAAATGGTCAATTTGACCTGGCCGGGCTGATGCCAGTCCGTTACGCCTTCGTATTTGTCACCTCTGGATTCGTCATCGAACGTGCGCCGGAATTCGCCAATAGTCCTGCAGAACATCTCTCCTTGGTGCAGGAAGGCGTCCGCATGCTCCTCCTTGTCAAATATCTTGATCAACAGGTAGATCCGACGTTTGGTTTCCGTCATTGCTGAATCCGGGTGGCGACGCGCACTCATGATCCGAGTGTGTCGGGTTAAACTATGCAGCTCTCGGGACGCCCCCGTAGCTCAGTGGATAGAGCACCTTCCTCCTAAGAAGGGGGTCACACGTTCGATTCGTGTCGGGGGCGCCAGTCTAATTCCATAAACTGGAAGCGCGGCGTCACGCCATGTTGAACGCGATCACCGCGCCGGCGAGGCCGCCGAAGAACATCGTGACGTGCGCCCACGACCACCAGCCGAAGCTTGCGGCGAGGTCTTCCTGCGGCTTGGCGGAGATCAGGTAGAGGCGGCCGTCCTCGGGCTTGCGCAGGGTGTTGATGCCGGGTTCCGCCGCGGCCTCGTTTGTCATGCGCGCTGCCTCGCGGCGCGCCGCCGCGCGCGCCAGTTCCCATTCCTTCATGTCGACCTCGCCGTCGCCGTCGAGGTCGAAGCGCCTGAGCATTTCCGGCCGGTCGCGCTTCCATTCGGCCAGGATGGCCTTCATCGCCTCTTCGCGGTCCGGCGCCAGGTCGCCGGCATTGAGGGTCTTGAACTGGCCGAGCGCGTAGACGTCTTCGTTGCAGCCGAGCCGTTCCTCGGAGTAGCGGCGGTCGAATTCGTGCCACCTTTCCTTCTGCACCGGCACCATCTCGGCGCCGGCGGGATCGACCAGGCATTCGCCGCTGCCGTCGTCGACGATGAACGAGGCGTCCGATTCGCCGTAGGACTCCATCTCCCAGGTGTCCTTGTCCTTCCTGCGCTCGACCGTGTAGCGGTACCACAGGCAGGGCAGGTGGCGCAGTTTCGATTCCAGCGGCGTGCCGCCGAGCGGGCGGCCCTTGCCGACGATCTCGGCATAGCCTTGGGCGGCCGAGGCGATCTTCGACGTCGGCGTGTCGCGTATGGCGCGCGTGCGGCGGTAGGTGGAAACCCAGGCGAACAGGCTGACGGCGGCGATCAGTCCGAGGCAGAAGGCCCATCCGAGCGGCTCGCCGATTTCCGCGCCGGCCCAGACCAGCAATCCCTGCAATCCGCCGTTGGTCAGGAAGCGGCCGTATTCGCGGCGCAGCGTCAGGACCAGTTCGTCCATCAGCCGAACAGCGCCTTCATGTCGACGTCCGCCTTCTCGGCGGCGGAGAATTCGAGCAGCGGCTTGGCGTCGAAGCGGAAGGCGTGCGCGATGACGACGTCGGGGAACTGCTCGACGCGCACGTTGTTGATGTTGACCGCCTCGTTGTAGAGTTCGCGCCGGTCGGCGATGGAGTTCTCCAGCGCCGTGATGCGGCCTTGCAACTGCATGAAGCTTTCGTTGGTCTTGAGCTCGGGATAGGCCTCGGCGACGGCGAAGATGCGGCCGAGGCCGGCGCGCAGCGCGCCCTCGGCCTGGCCGAGCGCCTCGACGTCGCCGGCCTCGCGTGCGTTGTGCACGCGCGAGCGGGCCTCGATCACGCGCTGCAGCGTCTCCTGCTCGAACTGCTTGTACTGCTTGCAGGTCTCGACCAGCTTGGGCAGTTCGTCGTGGCGCTGCTTGAGCAG
>DASVZD010000392.1:0-11977 GCA_036391815.1 Rhodocyclaceae bacterium | reverse complement strand
GCCTTCGCCGTCGATGCCGTCAACCGCGAGTTGCTGCCGCACGGCCTGTTCTACGGCGCCGGCATCGGCCGCTTCGGCAAGCCGCACTTCTTCCTGGCGCGCCTGCATCAGCGCACCGAACGCGAGGGCCTGCGCGTCTTCGTCTGCGACCGCGAATACGTGCGCGACATGACGACCGTGCCCGCCGCCTCCCAGGCCGACACCATCATCGTCCGGCGCGAGGCGCTGCGCCGCTGGCTATGGGAGCAGGCGGAAGCCTGGGACGTCAAGCGCAATCCCGGCGCGCTGCAGCTCGCGCTCGAGGCCTACGGCAGCGGCGCCGACGCCGCCCCCGCGATCGAGCGCATGGTGGCCGCCGAGACCGAAACCCTGATCCTGCACGAACTCGGCGAACACGCGGCGGGCAGCGCCCTGGGCCCCGCCTGGGAGGACATGCTGGCGGCCTGCCGCAGCCGCCGCGCCGAGGTGCTGGCGCGTGCGGTCCGCGACAACCTCGCCGACTGCGCCTCCACCCTGCCCGCCTTGCTGGGCAACGAGGCCGCCGGATCGCTGCACTTCTGGTTCGCCAACTTCAAGGGCATGCGGCTCGCCCTGTATCCGTCGCTGCGTTCCGCCTACCTGCGCTGGCGCGAAGCCGGCGACGACGCCGCATTGCGCCAGGTGGTGGAGGAAGGACGCAGCCATTGGCTCGGCGTGGCGAACCGCTTCCTCGACGTGTTCACGCAGCGCGGCGCCGACTTCGAAGCCGAACTCGACCGCCTGAGCCGGGAACCGGAAGAGATCGCGCTGGCCGACTAGCGGCGTTCACTCCTGCCGGCAGCGGCGCTCGACGAACAGGCTGTTGCCGGCGATCTTCTTGGCTTCCTTCTTCGCCACCACCGCGGCCGCCGAGACCTGGTGGTGGGTCGAGAAGCCGCGCGGCACCGCATGCACGGCGCCGATCGACAAGCTCAGCAGCGGCACCAGCACGCGCTCGCCCTTGCGGTCCTCGCTGAAGTAGCCGCCCCGCTCGACGTCGTCGCGCGCGAACAGGCCCGCCGCCGCCGCCTCGAAGCGGCCGAGGATGCGCTGGCAGCGCCGCTCCCAGTCCGGACTGCGGAACAGCACCATGAAATCGTCGCCGCCGATGTGGCCGACGAAATCGCGGTCCGCATCGACCTGGTCGACCAGGGTCTGCGCCAACAGGCGGATCGCCTCGTCCCCTTGCGCGTAGCCATAGACGTCGTTGAAGGGCTTGAAGTTGTCGAGGTCGCAATACGCTGCGTGGAAGCTTTCGCCGTTCTCCAGCCAGGCCGCGATGGCGCCGTTGAGCGGGTCGTTGCCCGGCAGGCCGGTGAGCGGATTGGCGTTGCGCGCGGCGATGAGCTGCAGGCGGGTGATCTCGCGCATCAGGTCCTGGCTGCTGCCGATGCCCAGGTAGCGGCCCTTGTCGACGACGATGAAGCCGTCGGCCAGGTCGTGGGTGTTGCTCTCCGCGATCAGCTGCCCGAGTTCGAGCACCGAGGCGCCGGCCTCGACGATGCGCGGCGAGGCGTTCATGACCGAGCGGCACGGCTTGCGGCCGAACAGTTCGCGCTGGTAGGGACGCGCCAGGCGGTCGATCAGCGAATAGCGCCCGATGATGCCTTTCGGCGCGCCGTCCTCCACCACGGCGATGCTCTGCACATCGGGCTGGCTCTCGAAGACCTGGTAGACCGCGTCGATGAGCGCCGTCGAGGCGATCGGCGGGATGGGACGCGCCAGCGTTCCGGCGGTCGGCGTCCGGCTGGCCGTCGCCGCATGGCGCATGAACCCGGCCGCCTCGCCGGTGATGGCCAGCGGCGGCGCGGCCGTCGGCCGCGCGAAGTAGTAGCCCTGGCCGCGGGCGATGCCGAGGTCGCGCACGCATTTCAGCTCGCCGGCCGTCTCGATGCCCTCGGCGATCACCTGGCTGCCGGAGTTGCGCGCGATCTCCTGGATCGAACGCAGGAACTGCAGCTTCACGGGATCGGCGTCGCAGCCCTGGATGAAGTGCATGTCGATCTTGACGAATTCCGGCCGCAGCTCGGACCACAGGCGCAGGCTCGAGAATCCCTCGCCGAGGTCGTCGATGGCGATGCGGAAGCCCATCGCGCGGTAGTGGCGCGCCGCCTCGCGCAGCAACTCGTAGTCGTAGGTCGGCTGCTGCTCGGTCAGTTCGATGACGACGCGCTGCGGGTCGATGCCGAGCTCGCGCGTGGCCGCCAGCGTTTCTCCGTAGCGCGCCTCGGGACGCACCAGGCAATCGGGCGAGACGTTGAGGAACAGGTCGCCCGGCAGCGCCAGCCGCGCGAAGCTTTCCAGCGTGGCGCGGCGGCACAGGTGCTCGACCTCCACCGCGCGGTTGCAGATCGCCGCCGCGCGGAACAGCTGCAGCGGCGAGTGCAGCGGGCTGTTGGAAGGCCCGCGGATCAGGCCCTCGTAGGCCGCGACGCTGCCGGTGGCGAGATCGACGATCGGCTGGAACAGGGCCGTGAGCGCCCTGGTACGCATGATCTCGCCCAGCCGGAAGTCCATCTCCTCGTCGACATGCTCGGCCTTCGCCCTCGGCAGGCGGATGCCGTCGTGGCGGGCGAAGCGCATTTCCGGGTGCGCGCGGCGCGCCGCGGCGGGTTCGGCGATGGCATTGGTCATGGATGAATCGGTCTCCAGGCGAAGGCCGCGATGCGGTCAGTTGAGACCCGAAGGCTATGCCGCAACCGTTACATGGGCGTTACAGCAGGACGCGCAGTAGGAGGAGCGCACGCTCTTCGGTAACATCCGCGAACGCCCATCAAACGATATCAACCTCACGCGGGAGTTCACGAATTGGCGCAATTGGAAACGGTCATCGCCGCCACGGCCCGGAACGTCAAGGACGAATTGGCCCAGCTGGCCTTCGTGCTCGACGGGGCGGTGGCATCCCTCGAGACGCTGGACGACGCCATCGATGCCGTCGGCATCATGGCGAGCAATGCCGCCGCGTCCGAGGAATACCTCGACGGCATGGTGTGGGGCTACGGCTGCTATGTCGCCGACGTGCTGCAGCGCAACTACAGCGGCCGCTGGCTTCCCGCCGACGACATCGGCTATGAATTCGAGTTTCGCGGCAGCACGCTGCGCTGCAATCCCTGGGAGCTGGTCGAACGCCGCTTCCGCCTCGGCGCCGCGATCGCGCCGCTGTTCGCCGCCTACACGGACAAGGTCAGGCCCAGCACCGCCGCGGTTGCGGACCGCCCGGCCGCGACCACCAGCGTCGCGATCGAGGGGCGCGGCCTTTCCATCGGCTTTCTCGAGATCGACCAAGCCGCCTTTCGGCAACTGGTCGCCGACGGAATCAGCGAATCCGCCTACCAGGCGCTGCTGGATGCCATCGAGGACGAGGGACGCTTCGAGGAGGGCCTGCTGCCCGGCTGCCTGAAGGTCACGGTCGACGGCGAGACCTTCGCCTGCTCGTGGGACAAGATCCGGCCTCGGCTGGGGGACCGCCTGCCCCAGCCGTACCGGGCATACGAGGAACTCGGCCCGGAGCGATACCTGGTCGTCCTGGAGCGGCCGTTCGAGACCGAATGGATCGAACTCGTCGGCAACTATCGCCATTCGATGCTCAGGTTCGAGGTCGGCTGCGTCGAACCGGCGAAGGGAACCCGCGTGATGCTGATGGACTTCACCCTCGCCGGCAACGCGATCGCCTATGCCACCGCCTACGGCGAGGGGGGCACGGTCTACGTCGTCGACGGGCGCGGGAACCGGCACCTGGTCAAGCTGGCCTTCGAATGGTGAGGCGGTGACGCCTGCACATCAGCCCGGGGCGTAGGTCCGGGCGAAATAGACCGCGGTCAGCGTGGCGCCGACGGCGATCACCAGGCGCCGCAACCAGATTGCCGGGAGGCGCTTCGCCAGCAGCGCGCCGGCATATCCGCCGATGGTCGCGGCCACCAGCGCCACCAGCGTGTATGGCCAGTCGATGGCCCCCGCGATGATGAAGGTCAGCGCGGCCACGGTGTAGTTCGCCGCCGACGTGAGGTTCTTCAGCGCGTTGAGTTCCTGCATGTCCTCGAATCCCTGGATGGAAAGGGCGGCCAGGGTCAGGATGCCCATCCCGGCACCGAAGAAGCCGCCGTAGACGGCGACGCACAGCTGAAAGACCACTCCGCCCGGCCCGGCGCCAAGGCTCGCCGAGGCCACGCCGAGCCGGCGCCTGCCGGCGGCGACCACGCGGCCGATTTGGGCGCTGAAGGAGAAAAGCAGCGTCGCGACGAGGAGCAGCCACGGGATCAGTCGCGAGAAGGCCGCATTCGAGGTCGCCAGCAGCAGCAGCCCCCCGCTCAGCCCGCCGACCAGCGATACGCCGACCAGGAGAAGCGCCCAGCGGCCATGGCGCGTCGCCTCGTGCCGATACGCCCAGGCACTCGAGAGACTGGCCGGCCACAGGGCGACCGAGTTGCTCGCGTTGGCCGTCACCGGAGGTATGCCGGCCGCCAGCATCGCCGGGAAGGAAAAGAACGTCCCGCCCCCTGCCAGCGCATTCATCGCGCCGGCCAGGAAGGCGCCGCCCGCCACCAGAACGATATTGCCGAGGATCATTGGAAAGCGCCTTCCGGTCCACCCGTGCGCGACGCGCGCGAGGGCCCCATTATCGGCCCAGCCGGGCGCTTCATTCCATCGCCACCTGCGCCGCCGCGCCGCCCTGCCGCGGCGGGCGCAGCAGCAGGATCATCGGCAGCACGGCGACGGTGAGGAACATCATCAGGCGGAAGTCCTGCAGGTAGGCGAGCGTGGCGGCCTGCCGCGTCACTTCGGCATTGAGGAATTCGAGGCCCTGCTGGGTCTGCAGGTGATAGGCCTGCGCCGCGCCGCCCTCGAAGGCCGGGCGGAAGGGCGCGGCGAAGACGGCGAAGGCGGCATGGTTGGCTTGCGTGCGCTGCGCCAGGTAGGTGACCACCGCCGAGATGCCGATGCTGCTGCCGATGTTGCGCATCAGGTTGAACAACGCGGTGCCCTCGTTGCGGTAGTGCGCCGCCAGCGTCGAGAAGCTGACCGTCGTCAGCGGCACGTAGGTGAGCCCGATGCCGAGGCCCTGGACGATGCCGGTGCGCACGATGTCCCAGCCGGTGATGTCGAGCGAGAAGCGCGTCATTTCCCACAGCGACAGGGTGGTCAGCACGAAGCCGACGAAGATCATGTAGCGCGCGTCGACGCGCCGCGACAGCTTGCCGACCGTCACCATGGCGATCAGCGTGCCGACGCCGCGCGGCACCAGCAGGAAGCCGATGTCCACCACCGGGTAGTTCATCAGGTTCTGCATGAACGGCGGCAGCAGGGCCATGGTGGCGAACAGCACGACGCCGACGTTGAAGATGAACACCAGCCCGACGCTGAAGTTGCGGTCGCGGAACAGGCCCGGCTCGATGAAGGGCTGGCGGTGCGTGAAGATGTGGGCGACGAACAGGTAGAGGCCGCCGCCGGTGAGCACTGCCTCGGCGACGATCTCGGGGCTGGCGAACCAGTCGAGCGACTCGCCGCGGTCGAGCATCATCTGCAGGGCGCCGATGGCGACGCTGAGGAAGGCGAAGCCCAGCAGGTCGAAGCGCCGGCTGCGGTCGATCGGCGTCTCGTGCACGAAGGCGAGGATGCCGAGCCAGGCCAGCAACCCGAACGGCAGGTTGATGTAGAACACCCAGCGCCAGTTGTAGTACTCGGTGAGCCAGCCGCCGAGCGACGGGCCGAGGATCGGGCCGACCATCACGCCGATGCCCCACAGCGCCATCGCCGGGCCGTGCTGCTCGCGCGGATAGGCGTCGAGCAGCACCGATTGCGACAGCGGCACCAGGCTGGCGCCGAACACGCCCTGCAGCAGCCGGAAGGCGACGATCTCCGGCAGGTTCTGCGCGGCGCCGCACAGCATCGAGGCGATGGTGAAGCCGACCACCGACCAGGTGAAGATGCGCTTGCGCCCCAGCCGGGCGACCAGGAAGCCGGTCAGCGGCATGACGATGGCCGCCGCCACGATGTACGAGGTCAGCACCCAGGCGATCTGGTCCTGGGTGGCGCCCATGGTCCCCTGCATGTGCGGCAGCGCCACGTTGGCGATGGTGGTGTCGAGCGCCTGCATGACCGTCGCCAGCATGACCGACAGGGTCACGAAGCCGCGATGCGCCTGCTCCGGATTCGCCGGGTTTGCCGGACCGGCCATGCCAGCCTCAGAAGGAAAGGCCGAGCAGGCGGCGGCGGTGGCCGGTGTCGATCTCGACGTCGGCGCTCATGCCGGCGCGCAGGACCGGCTGTCCGGCCTGGCGCTCGATGCAGATGCGCACGGGAACCCGCTGCGTGATCTTCACCCAGTTGCCCGTGGCGTTCTGCGGCGGGATCACCGAGAACTCGGCGCCGGTGGCCGGGCTCAGGCTGTCCACGGTGCCGTGCCATTCGACGTCGGGATAGGTATCGACGCGCACCGCGGCCGGCTCGCCCTGGCGCACGTGGGTCAGGTCGGTCTCGGTGAAGTTCGCCTCGATCCAGGTGTTGCCGCTCGCCACCAGCGCCATGGCGGGATTGCCCGGCGCCACGTACTGGCCGGGCTTGGGCGGGTTGCTCACCGTGCCGGGCAGCGAAGCGCGGACCTCCGTGCGGGAAAGGTCGAGCCTGGCCTGCTCGAGCTCGGCCTGCGCGGCCTGATAGCCGGGCTGCTGCTCGATCGGCGTGTCGGCGCTGCCGCCCATGGTCTCGGCGATGCGCTTCAAGTCCTGCTCGAGGGCGCCGATCTGCTGGCCGGCGATGTCGCTGGCCTGCGTGGCATCGTCGAACTTCGCGGCGGACACGAAATGCCGCGCGACGAGGTCGGCCTGGCGCTGCTGCTCCTTGCGCGCAAACGCATAGCGGGTCTTCGCCAGCGCGATCTCGGCCTGCTTCTCGCGGTAGCTGGCCTTGAGCGCGGCGAGGTCGGTGCGGACCTGGCTGAGCTTGGCCTCGGCCTTGTCGACAGCCACCTGGAACGCGGCCGGATCGATGCGGAACAGCGGCTGCCCCGCGGTGACCGCCTGGTTGTCGGCGACCAGCACTTGCGTGACGACGCCCGAGACCTCGGGACTGACCATGACGGTATCGGCCTTGACGTAGGCGTTGTCGGTCTCGACGAAGCGCCCGCCCTGCAGGTAGAAGCCGGCGCCGACCAGCGCCGCGATGGCCGGGACGGCGACCAGCAGCAGGAAGCGCCGGCTGCGGTACCGCGGACTCGAGGGAACTGCCGATGTTTCGCTGGATTTCATTGGTGATGCCTACTCGGATGTCGCCAGATTTGCCCGCACCGTCTGCAGGGCGGAAAACAGGGCGGACGCTTCGGCCGCCTTCATGCCGCGCAGCGCTTGCGCCTGCGTCCCCGCGCTGACCGTCCGGATGAGCTTCAGCTGGGCGCCGGCGTGGCCGGTCAGGAACAGCCGGTAGGCGCGGCGGTCGGCGGGATCGGGACGGCGCTCGACCAGGCCGGCCTCCGCCAGCTGGTCGATCAGCCGGACCAGGGTGATCGGCTGGATCTCCAGCAGTTCCGCCAGGTCGACCTGGCGGATGCCTTCGTTCCTCGAGATGCGCACCAGCGCCCGCGCCTGCGCGAGCGTCAGCGGGCTGCCCGCAATGCGCCGCTGGAATTGCTGCCGCATCAGGCGCGAGATGTCCGATACGAGAAATCCGAGGGATTCGTCCTTCATGGGCTCTCCATATAGTACGCAATGCGTATTATACGGATGCCGTATCGGCGCGGCAAGGCGGCAGGCGGAGTGCGGCTATTCCTTGTCCATGCCGGCGGGCACGGTGAAGATTCCCTGCAGGCGCGCCAGCTCGTCGCGATGGAGCTCCGCCAGCCGCTCGACCAGCCGGTTGCCCTTGGCCGTCAGGTGCACCTCCACCTCGCGCCGGTCCGAGCGGCCGGGGCGACGCTCGACGAAACCCAGCTTCTCGCAGCGGGAAACCAGCGCGACGACGCCATGGTGCTTGGCCTGCAGGCGTTCCGCCAGCTCGCCGATCGTCGCCCACTGGCGGCCGGCGTAGCCGCGGATATGCAGCATCAGCAGGTATTGGAGGTTGCTCGCCCCCATGCGCTTCGTCAGCTGCTCGCTCCAGCCGATGAAGCGGCGCAGCTGGTAGCGGAAGTTCGACAATTCCTCGAAGTCGTCCTTGGTAAGGCGATCGCCCATAGGGAGTAGTCGGAGCGGGTAGCTTGAAAAGGTTTGGCCGGGCGCCACAATATCACGGCGTGATGTATTTTTGTCATGAACCGCCACCAGAGGAGGAATCATGGATGCACGTGTCGAACTGCCGCCGCGGGACGCCGAGGGCTATCTGGTCGAACCCGACGACTGGAACGAGGAGGTCGCCGAAGCCGTCGCCGGCGAACTGGACGTCCGCCTGACCGAGGATCACTGGACCGTGATCCGCTTCATGCGCGAATTCTTCGAGGAGAACCGGGTCGCCGCCGACGCCCGCTTCGTCATCAGGCACCTCGACGGCCGCTATCCCGGGGAAGGACGGCAGCGGCTGTTCGACATGTTCCCCTACGGCTACGTGGCGCAGGCCTGCAAGATCGCCGGCATGAAGCGGCCGCGCGGCTGGAGCACGGGCTGAGCGCTCCGCCGGATCACAGGCGCACCAGCTGGCGCGCCTGGGCGGCGCATGCCTCGCGGACCGCCGGGTCGAGCGCGCGCAGCCACCTGGCCGGCAGCGCCTCGCGGCCGTAGACCGCGCCCGCCAGCATGCCGGCGATGGCGCCCGTGGTGTCGGCGTCGCCGCCGCGATTGACGACGTCGACCAGGCATTCCTCGAAGCCGCCGGTATCGAGCAGGCCCTGCAGCACCGCCTGCAGCGTCTCGACGACCCAGCCGCTGGGATTCTCCCGGCGGCGCGGACGGAAGGCGAAGACGCGGTGGCGCTCGACGAAGGGCCGGATGCGCGCGCGGTAGATGTGCCGCAAGCCGGCGCCCCTCACGCCGTCCTGCACGGCCAGCGCCAGGAATTCGGCGGCGGCGTCCGAGACCGGGTTGTTGTGCGTGACGTGCGCCTGCGCACGCACCGCCGCGCGCACCAGCTCCTCCGGCAGCGCCAGCGTCGCCAGGGCGACGGGCAGCACGCGCATCGCGGCGCCGTTGCCGGCGTCGTGCTCCGACGGCGGCGCCACCGGCTGGCCGGTCTGGCGGAAGGTGATCAGGTTGCGGCGCACGGTGTTGCCGATGTCGATCGGCTTCGCGCGCATCCAGGCATCGAAGGCATGCGCGCAGGCGTGCGCGTCGACGCGGCCCTCCTGCAGGACGGCGCGGCCGAGCGCCAGGCTCATGGTGGTGTCGTCGGTGACGGCCCCGGCGCGCAGGCGCAGCCAGCCGCCGCCGCGGATCTCGCGATGCACGCCATGGCGGCTGCGGATCTCCCGCGGCGTCATGAACTCGACGCTGGCGCCGAGCGCGTCGCCGAGGGCCAGGCCGAGGTAGGCCGCTTCCGCGTTAGCGGCTAGGGTACTCGACGAGCACGTCCTCATCGCGGATCACCATCTGGCAGGCGAGCCGCCACTCGTTGGGCGGAAAGTCGTCGATCATCATCTGGTCGATCTGCGCCTGGGTGATCTTGCCCATCTCCTTGAGCACCTTCTGCTCGCGCTCGTTGAGCGGGTTGCCCATGCGCGGCTTGTTCTTGTCGATGACCGTCACCTTGACGAGGCAGGTGCCGCACTCGCCGTCGCCGCACGAGAAGTCGATCGGGATGTGGTGGTCCCTGGCGATCTGCAGGATGGTCTGCTTGTGGCTGCCCGCGACGGCGTAGACGGTCTTGTCCTTGTGCAGCGGGCTGGAGAAAGTGATCAAAGGCATAGGGGGTCCTTAGTAGTCGAGCGCGGGGGGCATTCGCATGTCGCCTGCGTCATGCTGGTTTGACGACGATTTCCCCGCCGAGAACCTGCGCCTGGCAGGCGAGGCGGTGATGACTGGGCGCGAGGTTGTCCTTGAGCACCTGTTCCTCGAGCACCGAAGGCGCGGCCAGGTTCGCCTGCCCGGAGACGATCTTCGTCAGGCAGGTGCAGCAGTCGCCCTCGCGGCAGCCGTAGGTGATGCCGGCGCCGACCTTCTCGGACACTTCGATCAGGCGCGTCCCGGCGGGCACGGTCAGCGTGACGCCGATGTCCTCGAAGGTGACTTTCGCTTTCGGCATGGCGTTCCCCTTAGCGTGCGGCGATCTCGCGCCGGGCGGCGGCCCGGCGCTCCGGCGGGATGCCGGTCAGCGAGCCGGGCGGATTCAGCGGCTCGTCGAGTTCGTTGACGATGGCGCCCTCGATCGGGCAGATTTCGGCGCACTGCGGCACGGCGCGGTCGCCCAGGCATTCGGTGCATTTGTCCGCCTCGACGAGGAAATGCGGCTGCGCGGCGACGATGGCGCCGTTGGGGCACAGGGGCTCGCAGGCCCAGCAATTCACGCAGGATTCGACGATCGCGAGGGCCATCAGGCGCGCCTCCGCGCCGGCGCGTCCAGCCGGCCGGCCGCCAGCATTTCGCGCCAGACCGCCATCACCGCCTCCTCGGCGGCCTCCATCGCGTGCTCGCCGTTGGGCTGGATGCCGGCCGCCTCCAGGGCGCGCCACGGTTCCCAGCCGATGCGCGAGCACAGCACCGCCTCGCAGCCGTCGAGCGCGCGT
This sequence comes from Rhodocyclaceae bacterium, assembly GCA_036391815.1. Taxonomy (GTDB): domain Bacteria; phylum Pseudomonadota; class Gammaproteobacteria; order Burkholderiales; family Rhodocyclaceae; genus Nitricoxidireducens. The sequence goes on along the minus strand of DASVZD010000392.1, from coordinate 1,317 downwards.
ATGGTCTGCGCCAGCACCTCCTCGGCCTCGCCGCACTCAGCGTCGCCGGCGCAATACTGCGCCGCCTGCCGATGGCCGACCAGCCTGGCGCCGGCCGCCGACGCCTCATAGACCAGGAACTCGCGCGCATGGCCGAAGTGCTCGAACACCACGCCGCGCCGCGCGGCCACCGCCATCAGCACCGGCCGCCCCGCCGGCGCCGGCGTCTCCGCACGCCGATGCACGAAAACCGGGGACAGACCACGATTTGCCGTCGAGGAAAATCGTGGTCTGTCCCCGATTTCCTGGGCGGCGACCTGGGCGCGGAATTGCAGCCGGCGCTGCAGCGCGGCCTGGTGGTCGATCTCCATCGCCTCGATCTTCTCCAGCGTGAACTCTGCGCCGCGGTCCTCGCCGAGCAGGCCGACGGCGTCGGCGCGGCACTGGCGGCAGTGGCGCATCATCGCCATGTCGCCCTCGCATTGGTCCTGCAGCGCCTTCAGTTCGGCAGGCGTCGGGCTGCGCTGGCCCATGAGGCCGTAGAAGGTGCCGTGCTCCGCCTCGGCGATCAGCGGCATGACGTTGTGCAGGAAGGCGCCCTTGGCCTTGACGGTCTTCGACACCGCGACGAGATGACGATCGTTGACGCCGGGGATCATCACCGAGTTGACCTTGACCAGGATGCCGCGCGCCACGAGCATCTCCAGGCCCTTCTGCTGCTGCGCGATCAGTATCTCGGCCGCCTCGCGCCCGCGCACGCGCCGGCCCTGCCAGAAGATCCACGGGTAGATCTGCGCGCCGACGTCCGGGTCGATGCAGTTGATGGTGATGGTGACGTGCTCGATGTTGTGCTTCGCCAGCTCATCGACGCACGCCGGCAGCGCCAGCCCGTTGGTCGACACGCAGAGCTTGATGTCGGGCGCCTTCTCCGCCAGTTCGCGGAAGGTGGCGAAGGTTCGTTCCGGATTGGCCAGCGGATCGCCGGGGCCGGCGATGCCGAGCACCGACATCTGCGGAATGGCCGCGGCCACGGCGAGCGTCTTCTTCACCGCCTGCTCAGGGGTCAGCAGTTCAGACACGACGCCGGGCCGCGATTCGTTGGCGCAGTCGTACTTGCGATTGCAATAGTGGCACTGGATGTTGCAGGCCGGCGCGACCGCGGCGTGCATGCGGGCGAAATGATGGTGGGCCTGCTCCGAGTAGCAGGGATGGTTCTCGACCCTTCTCCGGATGTCGTCCGGCATGCCGGCCAGGCGATCCGGGTTGGAGCCGCAGCTGCCCGCGCGGCACCCCGAATTGTTGGACTGGGACACATCAACCTCCGCTCGCTGTTGTCCC